>JAITMT010000454.1 GCA_031277235.1 Tannerella sp. | reverse complement strand
ATTACGTTGGAAAAGACAGCGTTGCCTACACTTTTTCCTGCTCCGGGATACGGACTGCCGCAAAGGTTTATATTACCGTAACGCCACTGCCCGACAATATTGACGAAGCCGAATGTTTCACCGAGGCTCCCGAGACCGTCTGGGACATCGAAAAGAAATACCAGTCTGCCATGACTTCCGGTGAACGTGTCCAGTCGTATGCACAGCCGTTTGTGGGCGACCTGGACGGAGACGGCAACGTGGAAATCGTTACCATGAACTACGCCAACAGCACATATATGTCGGACAGAATTTTGATATTCAATCCCGACCTGACGCTTTACGATTCCATTTCCGTACCGGTAGCGAATTCTTACGTTACGCTGCCGCTGGCTCTGGCGGATGTGGACGGCGACGGCGAGGGCGAAATCATTTACGGCTCCGGACACCGGAATGTAGCGTCGGCTGCCGACCAGTACAGGCTGCATGCCTTCCACAAGGACGGTACGCCCGTCTGGAAATCAACAGAATCCTACATGGATGGCTATAGCGCTGCGCACTATTATTCTTCCGCGATAACGGTAGCCGACCTGGACGGTGACGGACGGGTGGAAATCCTGGCGGGAGACCGTGTATTTGCCGGAGAATCGGGCGCATTGCTCGCCACCCTACCTGCAGGCGGACGCGGCAAACATGTTAATGCTTCGGGTACAACGGAAGACGGTTATCTGCCTGCCATCGGCGATATTAACCGCGACGGCATTCAGGAAATCGTTTGCGGAAATACAACGTACAGGGTAACCGTCAACAGCCGCACCAATGCAGCCGCCAACAGTGTTTCCATCGTCGGACAAATCAATCTGCCGGACGGCTACACGTCCATTGCCGACATTGACGGCGACGGGATACTGGATGTGGTCGTCGTGGGACGTCCCAACAACAACGACGATTCACAGATGTACGCATGGCAGGGCACGGGAACGTCCAATAATCAGATAGGCAACGTCGTTTTCGGGTCATCCTACGCTTTCCCGTCCAGCGATGCCGCCAATTATGTGGCGGGACAGGGGCGCAACGGTTCGCGTCCGTTCATCGGCGACATTGACGGCGACGGCAAAGCGGATATCGCGTACACAAGTTACTGTCTGTTTGGCGCTTTCAGATACAATAAGGTGACGAATCTGTTTGAACTGATGTTCCGCGTCAAAACGAGCGATACTTCCGCCGCCACGACGATGTCCCTGTTCGATTTCAATCTGGACGGCGAGGCGGAACTTGTTTACCGCGACGAGACGCTGATTCGGATTATTGACAAGACGGGCAGCAATCTGGCTTCTTTCGACTGCCGGTCGGGCACGCATACGGAATACCCCGTGGTGGCGGATTTGAACAGGGATGGACATGCAGAAATCATTGTTTCCGGAGCTGACCCCGGCGAATATCCGTTCGGGACAAGCGCCAACGCAAACTGCCGTTTGATGGTGTTCGGCAGTATCACGCCGGGCGCATGGGCTCCCGCCCGCAAGGTTTGGAATCAACACGCCTACAATGCTACAAACATCAACGAAGATTTGAGCGTACCGCAGTTTCCGATGAACAATGCCGCGATTTTTGCAGGTCCCGACGATGTGACAGGCACGGCGGACGATGTGCAGCCGTTCAACAGTTTCCTGCAACAGCAAACCATTTTGAACAGGGACGGCGAACCGCTTTACAAAACGCCGGACGCCGTTTTTGACCCGACATTGAGTAGCGCAACATTTACAGGCGATTCGGTAACAATCACATTATGTGTTGTAAATCAGGGAGATGCGCCGATAGGAAATCCGCTGTATGTTACATTGTACAGGGAATCAATAGCGCCGACAAATATAATCGTCACGGTGGATACGTCGCTTGTCATACAGCCCGGCGACACCGGATATGTAATCATTGCCATTCCCCACATCACGCCTTATTTGCCCTTGGTAAATTTCGCGGCGCGAGTGAACGATGACGGCGTCAAATTTACGGTAGTTCAGGAATGCGATTCGAGCAACAACGAAATCACCATCCTGAATCCCGCCATCAGTCTGATGATGAAAAAGAAAGCCACCCTCAACACCGTGCAGGACAACGGTACCTATCCCAATCCCGTTTCGGTGCTTTTCAGCGAGGAAATTACGTATGAAATTACAGCCGTGAACGCCAATACTGTCTCCGGCGATATGATTATTACCGACACGCTGCCGCCGTATCTGGATTTGGTAACCGGCAGTTATATCGGCGCATTCACGGGCGCTTACGGGACGCAGGCAACCATCCGCTGGGAATTTCTCAACGAGCCGCCGATGTCTTCGCGTACCGTCGGTTTCAAAGCGACGCCCGTAACCGGCGCAGTCGCTTCGCAGCCGCTATTTATCAATAGGGCGTGGGTGAAAGTCAGCGATACGATATTGGTACAGACCAACAGCACGTACCATCAGGGCGCAGGCGTTGCGGTCGTAACCTTCTCCACCTCGCTCGGCGGCTGGATTTTCAATGCCTCCGAGCAGGCTTTGGACTACAGAACCTCCCCGCGTCCCGGCATACAGGTCATTCCCGAAGAAGGCTACGAGTTCGCAGGCTGGAGCCACGACGCCTACACATCGCTCCGGGGCATAATAATCCCTGCCGACAGCGGAATCTACAGTTACGAAGACGTCATCATTCACGGCAACGTGGAACTGAGCGCCAATTTCGTATCGACAGACAGAAGCAGATATACCGGAACCGTTGAAAACGAAGAAGTTACCGAACAGAAAACCGATAAAATATGGGCTGTGGCAGACAATCTGTACGTAACGCCATTCAAGGAAGGCAGCGTCCTGAGAATCTACACGCTCGAAGGCGCGCTACGGGAACAGCATACGCTCGTAACTGTCGGAACATCAACGTATGAACTGCCACGCGGCATATACATCGTAACCGTCAACAAGGGTACAGGCAAGAAAATAATCATCCATCCGTAGGGGCAACCCTTGTGGTTGCCTGTTAAAAATAATGAAGCGACCTTGAAAGGTCGCTTTTTCTTTGCACAAAAATAAAAAATATGTGCATTTTTCAGGGAAAAGGCAGGTTCATTAAAAAGGATTTTCTACTTTTGCACTCTTAAATAAGGATTTGAAGAATTGAAAATTCAAAAATTTACAGGTTTATTAAAGGGCTAATTATTTAATTGAAAAATATATGTCATTAAAAATCATTGTATTAGCAAAGCAAGTTCCCGACACGCGCAACGTCGGAAAAGATGCGATGAAGGAAGACGGCACCGTCAATCGCGCCGCGTTGCCCGCCATCTTCAACCCCGAAGACTTGAATGCGCTCGAACAGGCATTGCAACTCAAAGAACGCCATCCCGGCTCTACCATCACGATGCTGACGATGGGTCCCGGTCGCGCCGCCGAAATCATCCGCGAAGGATTGTACAGAGGTGCAGACAACGGTTATCTGCTGACAGACAGGGCTTTTGCCGGAGCCGACACGCTGGCGACCTCCTACGCTCTGTCCATGGCTATCCGCAAAATCGGCGATTTCGATCTTATCGTCGGCGGCAGGCAGGCGATTGACGGCGATACAGCCCAGGTCGGTCCCCAGGTTGCCGAAAAACTCGGTATTTCGCAAATCACTTATGTTGAGAGGGTTATAAACATTGAAAATGGTCGGATAGTCGCTGTGCGCAATATTCCGGGCGGCGTCGAAACGGTCGAGGGACCGCTCCCGATGGTGATTACGGTCAATGGCTCGGCAGCGCCCTGTCGTCCGCGCAATGCGAAACTGGTTCAGAAATACAAACGCGCGCTCGGCGGTCTGGAAAAAGCCGAAATAACCAAAAACGGCGAAGAATTGCCTTATAATGAATTATATACGAAATTTCCGTACTTGAACATTACGGAATGGAACGTGGCAGACGTGAACGGCGACGTGAAACAGTGCGGCTTGTCAGGTTCGCCCACCAAGGTAAAAACAGTACAAAACATTGTTTTTCAGACCAAAGAGAGTAAAACGATTTCATCAACGGACAGCGATGTTGACGAACTGATGAAGGAACTGATTACCAATCACACCATTGGATAGTAAAATCTTCAAATTTTCAAATTAAAGAATTAAAAATGAACAACTTATTTGTATATTGCGAGATAGAAGACGGCGTGATTGCCGACGTGAGTCTGGAACTGCTGACGAAAGGACGCACGCTTGCCAATCAGTTGGGTTGCCAAATGGAAGCGATTGTTGCAAGCAGCAAACTCGACGGAGTCGAAAAACAGATTTTACCTTACGGAGCGGATAGAGTGCATTTATTTGATGATGAGCGGCTTAATCCTTATACGACCCTGCCTCACACGGCTATTTTAGTGCAACTTTTCAAGGACGAACAGCCGCAGATTTGCCTGATGGGCGCTACGGTGATCGGTCGCGATTTGGGTCCGCGCGTATCGTCGTCGTTGTCCAGCGGTTTGACTGCCGATTGCACGGCGCTCGAAATCGGGGATCACGAAGATAAAAAAGAGAAAAAAACGTATAAAAACCTGCTGTATCAGATACGTCCCGCTTTTGGAGGCAATATCGTGGCAACCATCATCAATCCCGAAAACACGCCGCAAATCGCGACTGTTCGCGAAGGCGTGATGAAAAAGGAAATTCTCGATGCAAATTATCAGGGAGAGGTTATCCGTCACGATGTTTCGGAATATGTCTCGGACGCCGATTTCGTGGTGAAAGTGATTGAACGTCATATAGAAAAGGCGAAACACAACCTGAAAAATTCAACGATTGTCGTTGCAGGCGGTTACGGCGTAGGTTCAAAGGAAAATTTCCAGTTGCTGTTCGATCTGGCGAAGGAATTGCACGCCGAAGTAGGCGCTTCGCGCGCCGCTGTTGACGCCGGTTTTTGCGACCACGACCGTCAAATCGGTCAGACGGGCATTACGGTACGCCCGAAACTGTACATTGCGTGCGGTATTTCGGGTCAGATTCAGCACGTTGCGGGAATGCAGGAAAGTTCGATGATTATATCCATCAACAACGATCCCGACGCCCCTATCAACGCCATTGCCGATTACATAATCAACGGAACAATTGAAGACGTAATCCCCAAAATGATAAAGTATTACAAGAAAAACAGTAAATAAAATATTCGGTAAAAAAGCCGAATTTTACAATAATTTGGTAAAAATACCGAAAAAAAATATAAGTAAAAACACTTATAATTTAGAAATATAAGGGAAAACACTTATAATTTAGAAATATAAGGAAAAATACTTATAAAAATAAAAACAGAGATATGAACAAAGCAACGATTTCGGCAGACATTGTTTCCTCGTCAAGTTTAACGAT
>JAITMT010000528.1 GCA_031277235.1 Tannerella sp. | reverse complement strand
CGGACAATATTGTGCAAAATAATTCGGATAGGGCAGTCGGTAATATTCACAACCGCAACCAAGTAACTATCAACAATCATTTTCCTGAAAATGTGTTGGAAGTTCTGATGTCTAATCAGGAAAAATTTCGGAGCTGTTGGAAACTCAAAATAAACTGATTGATGCGCTTTTGAAGAAGTGAACAGGTGGTTTTGTGAAATCTTCATTACTCGCACTTGATACGATTTTGGTGTGAGTGGGGTGGTGTGTGCTGTTTTTTTCCGTTCGTGCGCTATCAATGTCATTAAAATTAAGGGTTGTTTCGATTGTCCTGCTGTTGGAGTCGAAAATGTTGATTATCTTTGTAGTCTAAAACAATAGCTTATGAGTATCGAAATAATCAAAGACCCCGAATTTAAGCAGTGGCTTATGGATTTGAAAACTCGCATTCGTCAAAGCCAAATTAAGGCAATGATAAAGGTGAATGACGAGATGTTGCGCCTGTACTGGGATTTGGGGCACGATATTACTATTCGCCAAATGGACTCTGTGTGGGGCAGCGGATTCTATAACAATTTGAGTAAAGAATTGAAAGCGGAATTTCCTGATATGCAGGGTTTTTCGGAACGAAACCTGTATAATATGAAACGGTTTTATCTGTTTTATAGTCAAGATGATAAAATTCTGCACCAACTTGGTGCAGAATTGGAAACCGAAAATTTGCACCAACTTGGGGACGATTTACAAGTTGCTCGAAATGAGGAGTATATAAATCGTCCACAACTTGGGAACGATTTAAGAATCAATCCATTGTTTTCAATTCCTTGGCGACACCACGTAGAAATTTTTACAAAATGTAAATCCGTACACGAAGCCTTGTTTTATGTTCAGAAAACTATCCAAAACGGTTGGAGTAGAGCCGTATTAATGAATTTCATTGAGGCAGATTTATATAACAGTCAAGGAAAATCCATTAACAATTTTGACCGTTTACTGCCTGATATACAAAGTGATTTAGCGAAAGAAACATTAAAAGACCCTTACAATTTTGATTTCGTGGAATTGGCAGGAAGATACAAAGAGAAAGAATTGGAAGATGCGCTTGTTGCCAATATTACGAAATTTCTTTTGGAACTCGGACAGGGTTTTGCGTTTGTCGGTCGTCAATATCCAATACAAATAGGGGATAGAGAACGTAATATTGATTTGCTTTTTTATCATTTGAAACTCAGATGCTATGTTGTTATTGAGTTGAAAGTAAGAGAGTTTGAGCCTGAATTTACGGGAAAACTCGGATATTATGTTGCAGCAGTCAATAATCAGTTGAAAGAAAATGCCGACAATGGCACAATCGGATTACTTATTGTGAAGGAAAAGAATAATATTGATGCACAATATTCGTTGGAAAGCAGTAGTCAGCCAATCGGAATTTCGGAGTATAATTTATCTAAGCTGATACCCGAAAATTTCAAATCTTCGCTGCCGTCAATAGAAGATATTGAATATGAGTTGAATAAAAATAATCACGATTGACCGATAAAAAAGGTGGTGTAGGTTTTGGTGCGAATGGGGTGGTGTGTGTTGTTTTGTTCGTAACTTTGCGGGGTAGTTTTTTGATGTAAATTTGTTGTTATGAATACTTATATTTCAGAAAACCGCACGATGTTATTGTCATCACCAAAAAAATGTGCTACCTTTGCGAGGTTGAATCAATTAAAACTAAAAGTTATGGAGACTGTTAGCGTAGATATATTGAATCCTTCCGGCTTGTCGCTGCTCAAAGAATTAGAAAAGCTGAAGCTGATTGCTATTCACGAGAACGAAAAAACAAGCGTCAAAAGCGATGACTTTATGGATTTGGTGCGAAAAATTCGCAAAAAATCAACCGCTCCGTTAAGTTTAGACGAAATTACAGCAGAAGTAGAACAGCAAAGAGCCGAGATGTATGCCGTTTCGGAGTAAAAAAACAAAAGTTGTGATTGATACTAATCTTTGGATAAGTTTCTTGATTAGTAGCGATTATGAAAAATTGGATATCCTGTTTTCGTCGGGAAAAATTTGTTTGTTATTTAGCGAGCGTCTGTTTTCCGAGTTTATAAGAACCGCAAGTCGCGAAAAATTCCGGAAGTATTTTTCGGAAAGTGATATAGATGCCCTTTCCGAAAAAATGAGAAAAATAGCGAAAATAATTCGCACAAGTTCCGTGCACACTCAATGCAGAGATGCCAAAGATAATTTTCTTCTCGATTTGGCAGTTGCCGGCAAGGCAGATTATTTAGTAACAGGCGATAACGATTTGTTGATACTGAAAACCATTGGGAAAACAAAAATTGCAAGAATGAGCGAATTTTTGACTTCCGATTTTCTGTAAAAAGTCAAAAAAGTCGCACACTCGCGCGATTGATTAATGGTTTTCTCCGCTCTTTTACCTATTTTGTTAAATATACTTAAAGACAAATAGGTTTGGCGGTTTTGGTTTGGCGGTTTGAAAAAGTTGTTGTAGCTTTGCAGTGTATTAGAAATAATACTGCCCCTCTTAGATGAGAAATGCTAAGACCCTAACCGCCTTTTTTTGGCGGTTTTATCTTTTATAATCGTTGAAAAAGCAAGTAGCATTAGAAACAGCTGCCGAGTGCTTGTATGCGGATTATGTTGCCGACGAAAATCTGACTGTATTTACCAAACTTGATTGTGAAGATTTTTATGAAGCAAGGTGAAATATGGTTGATAGATTTAGAGCCAACGGAATTCTATGACTTCTTCAACCATATTCCGTTAGATATTTCTAATAATTTTTTACCCCCGCTACCGTGCGAACAATGTCATTAAGTTAAGGCTGAAAGCCTTTCAGTCAGTAGCGTAGGGCAATAGTTCGACTCCGCTCACTAACCGCGCCCTACGATGATTGCCCG
>JAITMT010000512.1 GCA_031277235.1 Tannerella sp. | reverse complement strand
TCGGTTTGCGGCAAGGCGTGCAGATTTTGATTGGGCACTTCGCCTACGGTTTCGGGCGCGGGTATCTCTTTGCTCACATCTACCACCGCAAATTCCTGCAAAACCGGGTCTGCTGCCATGGAAAAAGTTTGCCCGGATCCGTCTGCCGTTGCGGCGACCTGTTGCATCGGTTTACCTTCCGTTACGTTAAATACCAGCAAATTAGCCGTATTCCCGATTTTGAATTTTGTATTTTTTTGCAATGATTCCACGCTGCGGAAAAACGTAACCGCGCCGTAAGGCTGTAATGTACGCTTCATTTGCACGCGAATATAGTCTAAATAAGCGGGTTGCTGCCCCAGGCTGAATCCAATATTCACGGTTGTATTTTCGCTTTTTTCGCCTGTCCACGCAACTCTCGGATTAACATCCAGCGCCGCGGTGTATTCGTAGGTATCAACGGGGATGTTGCTTTCATTCAATAGCGCATCGTTTACACGCATCGAAACCGTTCCGGAAGATGTTTTCAATTTTCCGATGAAACGGTAGGTAATCAGCCCGTCATCGCCGGTTATGCCGGGAATGGCGAACGTGAAATCCTGCGACGTCCGCTGGTCAAAACTTTCGCCGAACAGTTCGCGTCCCGAATTGGGGCGACCGGGAACCGTTACCGACACTCTTTCTGTTTCGTGCAACATATAGTCGTCATACGTATTGACCTCTATGTCAGTATTTCCCGTGTAAGGTTGCATTTGCGCTACTTCGTCCGTTTCGGTGGCGTCGGTAACGAAATAGTAGCCGTAAGTCGAATAGGAATTATTTTCGTGGATGAACGACTTATTGCCGTTATTATAAGTCCATTTGACAACGCCTTTGCCGTAGAAAAGCAGAAAATCGTTACCCCGCCATACGGGTACGGAGGGTGCGTCGTCGAAATACAGGGCTTTCGAGAAATCTTCCTCCATCGGAAAACCGCCGTAACCGTGAACCGACACTTTCGCCGGATCGGAGAAACCCATTTTTCTCAACTCTGCGTATGTAAGTTTATAAAAGCCTGTTTCCCTGATTCTTATCTTCACCCATTTGCCTTCGGAAAGCGCTGATTTTTGGGTATAAAAATCGGCGTCTTCGGCGTTTACCGAAGCAATCCCGGTGAAAATGAATATTAAAATAATAATTTTTTTTACCATAAATTTTTCTTTTCGTCTGTTTACGGAAGAGACGAAAAACAGTTCGCGCCTCTTACCGTATGTAAAAATCCAATAACTTCCGTTCGCCGATATATCCTTGCAACCTGTTGTTTATCACCACGTTGCCTACGCCCGACGGCGTACCTGTGTATATCAAGTCTCCCGTTTTCAACGTGAAAAAGCGGCTGGCGTAGGCGATAACCCTGTCCACCGTGAACAGCATGTCGGACGTATTGCCGCGCTGCACCGTTTTCCCGTCTATATCGAGATGAAAATCAATATGTTGTATCTCTCCGCCCGCCTCGCTCAACGGTATAAATTCTCCGAGCGCCGCCGCGCCGTCAAATCCCTTGCTGATTTCCCATGGCAACCCTTTTGCCTTCAGATTGCTCTGCAAATCGCGCGCCGTAAAATCAATGCCTACGGTAATTTCGTCGTAGTAGCGATGGGCAAAGCGTTCGTCTATACTTTTTCCCAATTTATTGATTTTCACGACAATCTCCGTTTCGTGATGCACATTTTCCGAGAAATCGGGTAAATAAAACGGCTTTCCGTTTTTGAGCAACGACGAATCGGGCTTCATAAAAATAACCGGCTCCATGTTTACTAACGTATTTTGAAGCTCTTTATTGTGTGCGGCATAGTTCATGCCTACGGCTATTATTTTCATATTTCAAAAAAAACAATCAATTAAACTAATTCATGCAAAGATACGGAAAATTTTTGGAAAACTTTGCCTTTTTGCCGTTAAAAAAACACAAAATTATGCGAGGGCACTTCTAAAAGATACATTCTGTGTCATTGCTGACACTTTTTTTATTCCAACCAGACAGCCCCAATTTCCGGTTCATATTGCTGCCCTTTTTCGCCGGAAAACGACAATTCCAATTTCTCAATGTCTTCCAACCGAAACGGAACGGGAGAATCCGGTTCGAAATATTTTTTCAAAAATACGGGATAAGGATTTGGAAACAAGGCGGTTGCAGTCTGTTTCAACCCGGAAACGGGTATCCGTACAATCCCCCGGGTGGGCGCGACCGTTGTGGAGTACGTGTATCCCGTGTTTGTAATGAAGCCAACCGCAAGCGTGTCTGGCAAATTTTTTCCGTACAGACGGATTTGCCGGCATTGCTGCAAGCGGGAAATCCGGTGTTCGACGGCTTCTTTGATATCCTTGCGTAAAAAATATTGCGGCTGATTTTCGTCGGAAGTGAAAATGAATTTCAAGGTCGGAATTTCGACGGGACTGTTCGGGAGAAATTCCCTTCGCGCATAGTTCCATTCGGGCATGGAATAGGATTCCATGCCGCTATATTCATCCGTCGCGCTGAACAGCCGTATTTCACTGTCCGGAACAACGATTTCCGTCTCCCAATAGCCGGTGGAAATATAATCCCAATCCAGCGGGGCGCCTTCAATGCCGCCGGGAAATGTAAATTGTTGCCGATTTATGCAGACCACCACATTATATTTGAACTTGCCCGGTCGTATCTGTTCAGCCGGAATCGCTGTTTGGTAAGTGTAGCCGTTTGTTCTTTCCATTTTGAAAGATGGATTTTTGTCGCTCCAGAAAGATATTTTATCGGTATAAACAATCACCGAATCGGGAAAACCGGGTCCGGCAATCTGCGCGCTCAATACCATCGGTTTCCCACTCTCTGCAACGACAGCCGCCCGGTGGGCAACGTAATATCGGGTAATATCCGCCGGAGGCGCCACAAACTCTCCCAAGCGTATATTTCCCCATTTTGTTTCCGCATTCCAAGTTGCAGACGGCGTAAAATCCTTGCGTTTCAACAGATAAACGCCGGGAGCGACAGAAGAAACGACACCGTCTGCCGCTTCGGAAGTATATGAATTTCCTGCATTGATTCCGGTAACGGTAAAGTCGGCGGTTAATGAAGGAAGAGTGATTTTCATGTTCCAATTGCCCCAAACAATCGCAACAACCTCCTTTTTCAACGAGGGTTTTGCAAACGGATCGCCAACCTGCACGGCATCCGGCATGATTTCCAGCCGCCACAAACCTTCTTCCAGCCGGTCTAAGAAATAAGCGCCGGTTCCCTCATACCGGACAACCGGAGAGTTTCCCGTTCCGGCGACGGACAGCAACCGCTCAGGGGCAAGCGGCTGCGTGGTTGTCGTGTTGGAATAATAAAATTTTTCCGGACTGTTCAGTTCGCTCAAATCCTGCAAATAACTCACGCGAAAATTGCCAAAGACCGTATCCTCGGGATATTTTCCGAATGACTGATTGCGCGGAAGGGTATATGCCGCTTCCGCCGCGATTTTCATGCTGATTGCTTTTGGGGGAGTGTACGCCAAATTCAGGAAATGAGTCTGATATTCAGTATTATATTGAGCCATATCCATCGGGTCGTAAGCAAACTGGGTAATCCACTGAAAACCGGCGGCGCGAAAACTGCGAACCATTGCCGGATGCATGTAGGAATACATAATATCGGCAGGATCATACTCATAGACGAGTTTCGCCTTGTTTTCAAAACCCCGTACATGGCTGAACGGAATATCATAATGGTCCACGTAAGGAAGAAAATTCCCCGAACGGGTATGTCCGGCAACCAGACCGATGGGATACCATTGATAGGTAGTTCCCTGAATATCTGTGGAATAATAAACCTCTGTCTGCTGCATGTTGTGGCTTACGTTGTAAAACACCGGCTTGCGGTTTCCCGCTTTTTGCAGCGCCGCCAGCATCCGGTTGATGTATGCCCGGGTTTGCTGCTGCGTTCCGCTGTGGCAGGGTTCGTTGTTGATTTCAAAGCCCACAATGTCAGGGTCTGTCCTGTACGCTTTTCCGGTGTATGGATTTACATGCCCGACCAATTGCGTGATGTAATTCTCTTGAGCCCGGATCGCCTCCGGATTATCGTGAATTTCACATTTGCCGTATTGATAGGAAAATCCGCCGGTCGGAATGTTTCTCTCCGGATAGCCGTTTCCGAAATTCGTCATTGCCGTAAGGACAATTTTGATGTTCCGTTCTTTCAGTTTGCCAATCAGGTAATCCAGCAAATCCAGATGCTCATTTTCCATCAGATTCCCCTGACTGTCCGATATTTCCACATCCCAGATATGAATCCGGTAGGCATTGAATCCCAGGCGGGCAAAGTGGTACACATCCCTGTCAATCGCCTCTTTCCGGTCTTTGTTCAGGTATCCGGCGACGCGAAAGGCATGGGCAAACGGAAGGGTATAATTTACCCCGAAAAAAGCCACCTCTTCGCGGGTATCCGTTCGGCGCATCACGCCTTTTTTATCAACAAAAATGGATTGTTTTTCCTGTGCAACAGAGAAAAATATACCTAAAAAAAGCAGACCGGAAAGGATAATCTTTTTCATACATTAATTACAGTTCCCGAATCCAGATATTTCTGAAACTGACCGGATTGCCGTGATTTTGCAGCATAATCGGTCCCTTTTCCCTTTCGACGATGCGCGGGAAACCGATGTATTCGGTCGTTCCCAAGAGCGCGGTATGGTTTTGCACCAGCACGCCGTTGAAGAATACGGTAACGGTGGGCGGAGTGCGGTAACCGCCGTCCTTGTTGAACGTAGGCGCGGAGAAAATGATGTCATACGCGTTCCATTCGCCCGGCTTGCGGATGGGCATGACGAGCGGAGCGCTCTGTTTGTACAGGCTGCCGGCGCCGCCGTTGCGGTAGGTTTCGTTATCGTAATTGTCGAGCACCTGAACTTCGTACAGCCCTTGCAGGAAAACGCCGCTGTTGCCGCGTCCCTGACTTGTACCCTTGATTTCGGTCGGAGCCGACCATTCAATATGCAATTGGAAATCGCGAAATTCCTGTTTCGTTTGCAAATCGCCCTCTGCAACCGTTACCACGCCGTCGTGAACACGCCAAGCCGGATCTTTACCGTTGGTTTGCAGCCATTGGGAAAGGTCTTTGCCGTCGAAAAGCACGATGGCGTCCGAAGGCGCTGACATGTATGCGTTTGCCGAAGGTTCTCCCGGTGTTACGACAGCCGGCTGCGGTAGCCAGAACTCCGACATTTCGGGCTTCATAGCCATCGGGCGGGGATAATATTTGTATGCCGGACGTAAACTGACGCGGTTGACAGTCGGGAAATCGTCGGGAACCTGTTGCGTAACCTTGCCTGTTGCCGCCCACTCGCTACCGCGCAGCAGCGTTACCTGAAATCCGGCACACTGCATGGCGGGATTGTCTTCGAGCGATTTGCCGGCATGACCGAGCACGGTGTGAAAAATTCGCCCCTTGCCGTAACTGACCGTAAAAATGATGGGTTCTTCGCGTCCCGAGCCGCCTGTTTCCGGGTCGGAAAATGCCGTGTAAAGCGCCGTGATATTGCCCGGACCGCGCAGACGGTCATAGAGTTCGTCGGTTGCGTGCTTCCATTTTTCGGGCAAGCCGTTCATTACGGGATTGTTTTGACTGCGGGCTGTCAGTGCAAACTCATGCTGTTTCCCGTGCGAGCCGCCCGCACCTGAAGCGTTGTCTTTGACCAATTTACCGTCTTTCCAGTAAACCCAGGGACCGGCTTTTTCGTTGCGGTTGCCCCAGCCGCCGAGCCCGATGATTTCGTTGTACTCCTTCCATTCGGGAAAAGCGTTATCGGCAGAATGATAGACCACCACTCCACCTCCGTTTTTGACGAAATCAAGGAAGTTTTTCTGTGTTTGGGCAGACCAGGCATCTCCGTTATAATCCAGTATAACGACTTGATACTTTGAAAATTCAGGATTGAATTTACTCATATCTCCACCCTGTTCGGGAGAAATGGCGACGTCCACGCTGAAAAGCCCCGAATTTTCAAGAATTTTTTGCAGGGCGACATGGCTGACCTGCCAATTGTGATTGTCCTGACCGGTAACAATCAACGCTTTAATAGTTTCCGCCTGTAGATTCAAGCCGGAAACTGTCATCAATGCACACATAACAATAAGATAATGTAATACTTTCTTCATGGATCATTTGAATTAAAATTTTCTGCAAAGGTAATAAAAAAGTGTAAAAACAAATATTTTTGCGGATAAAATTTAGTGCAGCCGCATCAAAAATGTTATGCAGACAAGAATTTTTTTTGTGTAAATTTGTATAAATGAAAGTTCTTTCGTATCTTTGCGGCGATTTTTGATAGAAAATGGAATATTTTTCAAGCAAAAAGACAGTTAAATTAAGTTTTAACAAGACATTTTGACAAAGAAACAGAAGATTTAATAACTTATATAAAAAATTTATAAAAATGTGCGGAATAACAGCGATATTTAATATCAAAGAAGACGAAAACAGAGAGGCGTTTCGTTCTAAAGCATTGAAAATGAGTAAATCCGTCAGGCATAGAGGTCCTGACTGGAGCGGTATTTATGCCGGTAAGACGGCAATTTTGGCACACGAAAGACTGGCGATTGTGGATCCTGCTTCGGGCAGGCAACCGCTGGTCAGTTCCGATGGCAAGGTGATTCTCTGCATCAACGGGGAGATTTACAATCATCGCGATATTCGTGAGCGTATGAAAGGCAAATATGATTTCCGGACCGGCTCGGATTGCGAGGTCATCATCGCCTTATACAAGGAGAAAGGCATTGATTTTCTGGAAGATATAAGCGGAATTTTTGCTTTTGCCCTCTATGACGAGGAAAAAGACGTTTTCCTGCTTGCACGCGACCCGATAGGCGTGGTTCCGATGTATGTGGGCAAAGACGCTGACGGACACGTACTTGTATCGTCCGAACTGAAGGGCTTGGAAGGTGTAGCCGTTGAATATGAACAGTTTATGCCTGGTCATTTGTGGTACAGCAAAGAGGCTGAGCCGAGAAAATGGTACGTAAGAGACTGGATGTCTTACGATAACGTCAAAAACAATCCGGCGGACAAACTTGCATTGCGTAAAGCGCTGGAAGACGCGGTGGAACGCCAACTGATGAGCGACGTGCCGTATGCCGTATTGTTGTCGGGCGGACTGGATTCGTCCATCATCTCTGCCGTCGCCAAAAAATTTGCACGCAGGCGCGTCGAAAATAACAGTCAGACAGAGGCTTGGTGGCCTCAACTGCACTCTTTTGCCATCGGATTGAAAGGAGCGCCCGATTTGATTGCTTCTCAAAAGGTAGCCGAACACATCGGAACCGTGCACCACGAAATCTATTATACCGTTCAGGAAGGACTTGACGCAATTCGGGATGTTATCTATCATATTGAGACTTATGATGTTACGACTGTTCGAGCCTCAACGCCGATGTATCTGCTTGCCCGCGTGATTAAGAGCATGGGTATCAAAATGGTATTGAGCGGCGAAGGCGCCGACGAAGTATTCGGCGGGTATCTGTACTTTCACAAAGCGCCTGATGCACAGGCATTTCACGAAGAAACACTGCGTAAAATCAGCAAGCTATATTTGTACGACTGCCTGCGCGCCAACAAGAGTTTGGAGGCGTGGGGCGTCGAAGGGCGCGTACCGTTCTTAGACAAGGAATTTCTCGACGTGGCAATGCGCCTGAATCCGGAATCGAAAATGGCGCCGGGCAAGGTCATCGAAAAGAAAATTCTGCGCGAAGCGTTTGAAGATTACCTGCCCGAAAGCGTGGCTTGGCGACAGAAAGAACAGTTTTCCGACGGCGTTGGATACAACTGGATTGACACGCTGAAACAGATTGCCGCGGACTCGGTCTCGGACGAAGAAATGGCGCAGGCGGCTGTTCGTTTCCCCATCAATCCGCCGATGAATAAAGAAGAGTATCGCTATCGCGCTATCTTTGAGGAACATTTTCCCAGCGAAAGCGCCGCGCGTTCGGTACCGAGCGTGCCGAGTGTAGCGTGCTCAACAGCAGAGGCTTTGGCTTGGGATGCTTCGTTTCAGAACATGAACGACCCCAGCGGACGGGCTATTAAGGATGTGCATGATAGTTATGTGAAGTGAAGACCTCTCCCCTACCCCTCTCCACAGGAGAGGGGAGACTGTCAAGTTTTCGCTTGGTAGAAAATGCTTGCCGTGTTATGGATGCATTCCGTACGGAATGCATCCTGTGTTTGGACTTTGTTCCCCGCAGTTCGTAATGACGGAAAATGTAGTTTTTAGAAGTGCCCTACACTCTACACTCTAATAACTACACTCTAAACTCTACACTCTAATCTAAATTTTTTCCGACACAATGTCAGTAAGCGGAAAATTCCGTGTCTTATTGTCTGTAAAAATGTCAGAGGAAAAATCGGTTGAAAGTTTTGGCACGAAATTAGTTGTCCGTTAAATGCGAAATTAAATAAAATTATATACAATTAAAAAAATTCAATTAGTATGAAAGTTAAACCATTAGCAGACAGAGTGCTGATTAAACCGGCAGACGCCGAAGAAAAGACAGCAGGCGGAATTATCATTCCGGATTCGGCAAAAGAAAAACCGTTAAAAGGTGAAGTAATTGCAGTAGGACAAGGTACAAAAGACGAAGAAATGATTTTGAAGGAGGGCGACAAGGTGCTGTACGGCAAGTACGCGGGTACCGAAATCGAAGTGGAAGACAGCAAGTATCTCATCATGCGTCAATCGGACGTGCTCGCAATCATTTAAAAATCAATCAAAAAACGTAATCAAAAATAAATAATAATAATTTATGGCAAAAGAGATTAAATTCAATATGGAGGCTCGCGACCTTTTGAAAAAAGGCGTGGACGAACTCACCAATGCGGTCAAGGTAACCCTGGGACCGAAAGGACGCAATGTCATTCTCGAAAAGAAATTCGGCGCTCCGCAAATTACAAAGGACGGCGTAACCGTTGCAAAGGAAATAGAATTGGCTTGCCCCTACGAAAACATGGGCGCTCAGTTGGTGCGCGAAGTTGCATCCAAAACCAATGACAAGGCAGGCGACGGAACGACAACCGCCACCGTATTAGCGCAATCCATCATCGGCGTAGGATTGAAAAACGTAACTGCAGGCGCGAATCCGATGGATTTGAAACGCGGCATAGACAAGGCGGTGGCAACGGTGATTGAAAGCCTTGCAGCACAGGCAGAAGCCGTAGGCGACAACATGGACAAAATCGAGCACGTGGCTAAAATTTCTGCCAACGGCGACGAAAGCATCGGCAAACTCATCGCGGAAGCCATGCAAAAGGTTAAAAAAGAAGGTGTTATCACGGTTGAAGAAGCAAAGGGAACGGAGACGACCGTGGACGTCGTTGAAGGTATGCAATTCGATAGAGGCTATATATCAGCCTATTTCGTAACGGATACGGAAAAAATGGAAACCCAGTTTGAAAATCCGTACATTCTGATATATGACAAAAAGATTTCCGCGTTGAAGGAAATGCTTCCGATTTTGGAACAGGTCGTTCAGACGGGTCGTCCGTTGTTGATTATCGCGGAAGATCTTGACAGCGAGGCTCTGGCAACGCTGGTAGTAAACCGTTTGCGTGCAGGTTTGAAAGTGTGCGCCGTGAAGGCTCCGGGCTTCGGCGACCGTCGCAAGGCTATGCTCGAAGACATCGCCATCCTGACGGGTGGAGCGGTAATCACCGAAGAAAAAGGCATGAAACTCGAAGACGCCAAGATAGATATGCTCGGCACCGCCGATAAAATTACGGTCAACAAGGACAACAGCACCATCGTAAAAGGCAACGGCGACAAAAAAGAAATTGACGCGCGTATCAGCCAAATCAAGGCGCAAATCGAAACGACGACGTCCGACTACGACAGGGAAAAATTGCAGGAACGTCTTGCCAAATTGGCAGGCGGCGTGGCAGTGTTATACGTGGGCGCTCCTTCGGAAGTGGAGATGAAAGAGAAGAAAGACCGCGTGGACGACGCTTTGAGCGCAACCCGCGCAGCCATCGAAGAAGGTACCGTACCGGGCGGCGGCGTGGCTTACATTCGCGCCATCCCCGAACTCGACGCGCTGCAAGGCGAAAACGAAGACGAAACGACCGGTATTGAAATCGTGAAACGCGCCATCGAAGAGCCGCTCCGTCAGATTGCCAACAATGCGGGCAAGGAAGGCGCCGTAGTGGTGAACAAAGTGAAGGAAGGAAAGGGCGATTTCGGTTACAACGCACGCACGGACGTTTATGAAAACCTCTGTAGCACAGGCGTTATTGACCCTGCAAAGGTAGCGCGCGTGGCGCTGGAAAATGCAGCCTCCATCGCCGGCATGTTCCTGACGACCGAAGCGGTGATCGCCGAAAAGAAAGAAGAAAATCCCGCGCCTGCAATGCCTGCAGGAATGGGAGGCGGAATGGGCGGTATGATGTAATACAACGCCGTTTTTCCGGAAATAAAAAAGGAGTCCCCGTTTTGGGAACTCCTTTTTTTGTTTTGTCTTTAATGAATCTCCGTAGAAACAAAATAGTGCAATAAATGAATCCAACGGATTCAAATATTTATAGAAAACACAATTCGGATTTTATACGACTCCGAAGGAGTCGAACGGGGTTGAAATATGACATTTTCTATAAACATGCAATCCCGTTGGGATTGAAAAGAAGTTTGGGTATAAATAGCAATATACATTTTGTCTTTTTATCTCTAAAAAACTTCATTGTTCTGTCCGGACAAAGGGGAGAAGAATACTGGAGGATTTAGTGGTTAAGACGAATCGGAAATGGAGTAACGATGGCAGTTTTACATTCAGGTGGACAAATATCAATTAAATCTTTCTCCACTTCATGCACTACCCGTAACAATTCCTTGTCAAAACAGTCAGTTATACCTTTTCTGACTCGAAGTTCAAATATATTTC
>JAITMT010000478.1 GCA_031277235.1 Tannerella sp. | reverse complement strand
TATAAAATGGCATTAAATGATATACATACGAAAACTTACCATGGAATAGAGTATTTATGGTAGAAATATTTTTGACATATTGATGATTATATATGACTAAAACAGCTATTTTATTATTTGCCATATTACATAGTAAATTGAGGATCAACATATTTTTTTATTTTTGCCCGCATGGTTTCGACCGTTTCCCACTGCGTGTTAGTACCGGAATTGTACTTGAATCCCTGTTGTACTTCCCTGGCATTAAAATGTTTAAGGTAGATTTCCTTATCTACATCCGACGGAAGGATGGCAAAGTATTTATCAAATTCAATGGTATTATACGAGTCGCTTTCGGTTATCATTTCCTCATGCAACTTTTCTCCGGGACGAATACCGGTATATTCGATTCTTGCTTCGGGAGCAATCGCTTTTGCCACCGTCTCGATTTTGTAGGAAGGAATTTTCGGAACAAAAATTTCTTTACCCAGTGCATTTTCAATTGCCCAAAACACCATTCCGACGCCTTCTTCGAGAGAGATGTTAAAACGCGTCATATCTTTGTGTGTTACCGGAATCACGCCTTCTTCCTTTTTCTTCATGAAAAAAGGTATTACAGAGCCTCTCGAACCCATCACATTGCCATATCTTACAATCGAAAAACGCAGGTCTCGCGAACCTTTAATATTGTGTGCCGCAATAAAAAGTTTATCCGAACATAATTTGGTGGCTCCGTACAAATTTATCGGTGCTGCCGCCTTGTCGGTTGACAGGGCGACAACAATTTTTACGTTTTGTGCAATCGCAGCATTAATAACATTTTGCGCTCCTCCGATATTTGTTTTTATACATTCGTCGGGATTCAATTCGGCAGTTGGCACTTGTTTCAGTGCAGCTGCGTGGATGATGACGTCAATCCCTTCACAAGCCCTTTTCAAGCGTTCGCCATCCCTGACATCGCCAATTAAATACCGGATTTGAGGATATTTGGCTTCTGAATAGGTCTGAGCCATTTCAAACTGTTTCAATTCGTCGCGCGAGTATACCACCACACGCCTGACATCCGGATATTTGAGAAAAATGGTTTCAACAAATTTTTTCCCGAAAGATCCTGTTCCTCCTGTGATTAATACGGATTTATTATTTAACATGTTATTTTTTATTTATTTCTTGTCTCTTAATTTTCAGAAAAGCAACGCTTTCTTCAAAAATCTTTGATTTCAATATTTTAAGCAATGATATATAGAGTATGACTGAAACGATTATTTTCAAACTCATTGACCAGTAGACGTTCTCAATATTTTTGGTAACAAGCCAGGCGATTGAAAAACAGACTAATGTTACTCCAAAATATGGAAAAATATCCCGAAAGACATTTTTGTAGGTCAGTCCAATTAACTTTTGAGCAAAATATTGCCAAACCAGCAAGCCGCCAAAATAAACGATTATATATCCTGCCGTCATTGTTATAATGCCGAAAGAATAAAGCGCCAGGATAGTGAACAATTGGAGAACGCCGATAGCGATGGTTATGTACATGTAAATATTGGATTTTCCGTGAGAGTACATCAGATTGGTATATAATGTCCACAGGAATTTGACGGAACCCCAGATACAGAAAAGTTGCAGGAACGGAACCGCCGGAAGCCATTTTTCGCCTATCGTAATCAATATAAATTCATTGCCGATAAATGCCAGTCCCCAAAGTAAAGGAATGGATAAAAAGGCGCTGAACCGTATCAATTTCCGGAACACGGCAACCATTCTTTCTTTTTCTTCATTTACCTGAACAAGAACGGGTTGTGTAATATAGCCTAACATCCCATCCATGAAACTCGAACCCATCCAAGCCCATTTATAACCTTGATTGTAATTACCGACATCATTGATATTGAAATATCTGCCTAATATAACCGGCATCATATTGTTATTGACCGTAGTAAAAATCCCCGTAATCAGCAGTTTGATACTGAAAGGCAACATTTTTTTCAGGGGCGAGAAGTCAAAACTGAAATCAGGTAACCATTTTGCCTGAAATATTCGTAAAATAAAACTCAACGAAAGAAGTAAAATATTTTGAATCGCAAGCGCCCAGTATTCAAATCCTTTTAAGGCTAATGTAAGCCCCACAATACTGCTGATAATCTGGGCAGTAATATCTATCGTTGCCATTTCCCTTACCATCACTTTTTTGATTAAAATGGTAGAAGATACGACACTGATACCCCCTAAAGGAATGGTTATAAACAAAACACGGGATAATGCAACGAGTTCCTGATACTTAAAAAAAGCAGCGATAAGTGGCGCACAAAAATAAAGAAGGATATATAATCCTATTCCCATCAGGGAAGAAAACCAAAAGACCGCATTGTAGTCTTTTTGAGTAATTTTTTTTATGTTAATCAAGGCATTGGAAAATCCGCTGATCGTCAATTGCGAGCCTATACCGATAAAAACATTCAAAACACCCAGAAAACCATAATCCTTTTGATTCAGTATTCTCGCTATGAATATGCTGAAACCAACTCCTATCAGCAACTGTGTAATATTGCTGAATCCCCCCCAAAAAAGCCCTTTGGCAGTCTTTTGTTTGAGCGATTCTTCTTCGTTTCCGTTTACCATTCCAATGCTTTGATTTTCATCAAGAATTTCAAGATGCGTATTTATTGAAATACAGTTGAAAGTAATTTCTGATTTCCGGATAGTAATTCCCCTTGCTCCGCTCGCTGCGGTTGATGCAATCGAAAAATATCTTGGCGACGGTTTTAATTCCCATAATATCAAATAGCTCCTTGATCTGTTCCATTGTGCCGTAGTTGAGCAAGGTTTCCACGAGCAGGTTGTCGGAAACTTTTTCGCTCTTGGGGCTGGAGGAGTACCAGAACATCGAGCCGTTTCGGTCTATAAAATCTTTTAGTTCCTGCGAACGTTCCGGCATTATTTTGGCATTTTCGTTTTGTATATCCGTTCAATCATATCTACAACCTTCATTCCTTCAAGGACATTGGTGGTAATCGTGTCCGCTGTTTTTCCCGAAAGTACGTTCACGACGTTGCGGATGACGAAATGGTGATTTTGTGCCGAGCCTTTGTAAGCGCCGTAGTCGTTTCCGGGGTTAGTAGGTTGCAGTTCAGGCATTTCATAGTCCCTGATATGGCAGTATTCCACTTTGTCCATATATTGACCGCCGATTTTGACGCTGCCGTTTTCGGCAACGATTAACAGACTACTTTCCAGGTTTTTATCCCATACGGAGGTTGAATAGTTCAGCGAACCGATACCGTTTCCGTTGGTAAAGCAGAAATTGATGATTCCGGAATCCTCGAAATCAGTCAGTTGTGCATGGTTAAAGTCTGCGAAACGCGCTTGAATATCCGTGACGTCTCCGAACAGCCAGTACATGATGTCCACAAAATGAGAGAATTGCGTGAAAAGCGTACCACCATCCAAGTCTTTCGTTCCGTGCCAACCGCCGGACTGATAATATCTTTCATCGCGATTCCAGTAACAGTTCAGTTGCACCAGATAAATTTCGCCCAATTTTCCCGAATCCACCAGCCCTTTTATCCACACGGACGGCGGAGAATAGCGATTTTGCATCACACAGAAAATCTGTTTGCGATATTTCAGTCCGGCAAAGACGACTTTCTCGGCGTCTGCAACCGTCAGAGTCATAGGCTTTTCAATCACCGCGTGATGACCTGTTTCGATGGCTTTGATTGCCATTTCGGCATGCAGTCCGTTGGGCGTACATATATTTAATACGTCAAATGCCGTATCGCTTTTCAATAATTCATCCAAACTGTTGAAAAAAGGGACGTTATAGTCCGGCAAACCCAACTCCGAAACAGATTTGACGTCGCAAAGAGCTGAAAGTTCGGCGTCTTCTTCGCGGGCAATCATTTCCGCATGGCGTTTTCCGATGTGTCCGCAGCCCACAACTGCAAATTTAACCTTATTCAAGTGCGCAGAGTCAATATTGTGTTCAGAAAATTTTGAGATGCCTGTCGTTGATCACCACTGTATCCCCGACCTGTTTTATAATCGCAATACCCTGATTTATACACTCCTGTTCCAATTCGGGATAAAAACTCAAACTTGCCAATCCCAGATATATTTTGAAATCCCTGTAATTGGGGAATAAAATGCGAAAAGTTTCCGCTTTCTTCAGTACATCAGGAACATCACTGATATTTGCCTTGTATTTCACCTCAATAATCGCCACCGAAGCGTGATTGTACAGCACAATATCATATTCGTCCTTAAGCCCTCGCCAATGATTTTTCAGATTTTTGTCAATTTCATCAAATTTTTCTCCGAAAAAGTTTTTCTGCCCGTTTTCAAACGAATTGAAAAAATATTCTTCGGCAAATGCTCCCTGATTATTAGCCATTCCGCCGACTGTTTTTTGCAATTCCTTCATTCGGCGGTCAGTCTCTTGCATTTGTTTATTGGTTTCCTGTATGGCTGCCCACACGCTTTCAAATGTTGCCGGTTGCCTGTCTTGTACATCTTCCATAAATATTCACTTTTTGAAAATTTTTGTAAAGCGATAATTTTTATTTGAATTCATCAAAAAACCTTGAGATGCCTGTCATTAATCACCACTGCATCTCCGACTTGTTTGATAATCGCAATACCCTGATTTATACACTCCTGTTCCAATTCGGGATAAAAACTTAAGCTTGCCAATCCCAAATAAATTTTGAAATCCCTGTAATTGGAAAATAAAATGCGAAAAGTTTCCGCTTTCTTCAGTACATCGGGAACATCACTGATATTCGCCTTGTATTTCACCTCAATAATCGCCACCGAAGCGTGATTGTACAGCACAATATCGTATTCGTCCTTAAGCCCTCGCCAATGATTTTTCAGATTTTTGTCAATTTCATCAAATTTTTCTCCGAAAAAGTTCTTTTGTCCTTTTTCAAACGAATTGAAAAAATACTCTTCGGCAAATGCTCCCTGATTATTTGCCATTCCACCGACTGTTTTTTGCAATTCCTTCATTCTACGGTCGGTCTCCTGCATTTGACGGTCAGTCTCTTGCATTCTTCGATCAGTTTCCTGCATTTTTCGGTCAGTTTCCTGCATTTGTTTATTAGTTTCCTGTATGGCTGCCCACACGCTTTCAAACGTTGCCGACGGCATATTTTGTACATTTTCCATAATATTCGCTTTTTAAAATATTATTTGCAAAGATATTTTATTCATTGTTCTTTTTTCTCTCTCGCTGTCAAGGATTTTATTTGCTTTCAGATACGGCAAAGCCCCGTTACTCCCAAAATGGAGTAACAAAAAACGCGCAAATTTACAAAAAAAAACGCAATCCCACTAATTTATGTCAGGATTGCGCGTCAAATTTTATGAAAAAGTTTAGTGGTCTCAATCAAAATTTGTCAGGAACAACGTATTTTTTGTCCGACTTTGATAATTGTATTTCGTTTAAAATTATTCAGTTCGCATAATTGTTCGACGGTTAAGCCGTATCTTTTTGCCAATGAAAACAACGTGTCGCCGGTTTTGATTTGATGATAGACGGGTCCGTCCGATACGGTCTGCGTTTCCTTCACCGGAGAAGTAATGACTTTTTCGGATTTTGCGACATTTGCGGTCGAAGCCGTCTTTTGTTCTGTTGCAGGCGTCGTTTGTTCAATGGCTTTTTCCGTTGCTTCTACTTTTATTGGTTTGGAACCGAAGCGGACGCGCTGTCCGATAGCAAGTTTGGAATTTTTGGTCAAGCCATTCAGTTTGCAAAGAGCATCTACCGTAGTGCCGTATTTTCTGGCGATTTGGCTGAGCGTTTCGCCTTTTTTCACTCTGTGAATTGCCGTTTCGCCGGAAGTGTAAACATTGGTGTTCTTGCCGTTAACTTTCACATTGTGAAATACGTATTCATCCTTGAAGGGAACGCCGTTTTCAAAATCTATGATTTCTGCGGGATTGATGTCGCGCCCCAGGAAACGTGTTTCAAAATGGAGATGGGAGCCGGTCGAACGTCCCGTATTTCCGCCGAGAGCGATGGCTTGCCCCGCGCGGACGATTTGATTTTCCTTCACGAGGAATTTGGAGAGGTGCCCGTAAACGGTTTCAAGTCCGTTGGGATGCCGCAACACGAGATAATATCCGTAACCTCTTCGTTCATAGCTCTTTATTCTTATTTTTCCGTCAAATGCCGCCTTGATGGTGTCGCCGATTTGCACTTTCAAATCAACGCCCCGATGCATGCGGCGGCGGCGTACGCCGTATTTTGACGTAATTTTAATGTTATTGTCAATCGGCATGACGAAAGAATTGCAATTGACGGTGTATGTTGAGGGAAATTCGATTTTATCTCTTACGAAAGGATTGACATTCAGCGTGTCCCAATTGGAATTATACAATTCGTCGGCGGGAAATCTCAGGTTTTCTTCGTTGACCTGGTTGTTGTATTCTTCGAGTTTTGCTACTGCGATACTTTCAGTTTCTATTTTAGCGAGGGGAATGTACTTTGCCGTCAATTCGGACGCTTCCTTCTTGAGGCGCTGGGTTTTCTTTGCGGTATCATTTTGGGCTTTTGCTGCGGCAACCCGTCGGCTGTCTAAATAGGTTTGCGCCTGCGTTTGGAGGCACAGTGGTAGGAATAGCGATGTTAACAGTATGTATAAAAATTTCATTTACTCACCTTTTTATTAATTAAACTGGCAAAAATAGAGAGTTGAATCACCTATGAACTCAATAAAAAACTTCGGTTTTTCAACTCTAAATTTTCGGCAAATATCCAAACAAACTTTTAAACGACCAAATTTTTTTTCATAAATTTTCTTAACCATTGTGGCGTAAGGTCGAAAAATAGCAATAAACAAACATATTATCAACAGGTTACAAAAAATATGTTTTACGGCATGTTTTGAAAAAAGTTGTAGAATCGAGTGAAAAAACGTACCTTTGTACATTAATATAATAATACTGCATGAGAGATTTTCAGACAAAAGTAGAGATTCCCGTTTCGGAATGCGGGATAGACTATCGGCATAATATTTTGCTGATGGGTTCCTGTTTTGCGGA
>JAITMT010000466.1 GCA_031277235.1 Tannerella sp. | reverse complement strand
AACCCGGAATGTTGTGATAACTGATATATTCCTTCCAAAGTTCTTTGGACTGTAATTTTTTTATGGAATCTATTTTCTTGTAATAGGTATCTACCTGATTCTCAAAAGATTTAATTTTTTCAAACACATCCTGCGACGTTTCACTGTAAAATATAGCCTCCCTTAATTCCCCGGATAAACCTTTTTCCGGGAAAACTGCCGTCCCGGCATTCTCCATGTAGGTTTTTGCCGTAATAAATTCAATAAATTTAAAGGGATAGATTTTTTCAATGCGCATTCTTCTGGCGAGGTCAGCCGTTTGATTGAGCAACAACGCCGAAGAACCGGTGCAAAGAATAAAAGCCGTTCTGGCTTCGTCGTACAGGATTTTCAACGTTTTACTCCAATGATCGTCGTCGTGAACTTCATCAAAAAGCAACGTAATGGGTTCTGAAAGCTCGTTGAATCTTTTCTGAATGATATGCCTTTGAAATTCTTCCAATGCCATGTGCAGGTCAATTCCCAGATTTTTCAGCGTATTAACATTAAAGAAATAAATGTCTTTATGATGATTTTGATAAATATAGTTGGCTGTTTGCCATAGCAGCGTGGTTTTTCCGACTCCCCGGAGACCTGTCAAACTGACAAATCGCGGTTCGGAGCCGGTCTGTAAAAAGTCATTGGCATATTTCTTTAACAGAACAAATGCAGCACGTGTCGGATAACGGAGTTTCGTTATCGGGTGGGTCAATCTGCTCTCTATGGCAGATTTTGTGACAGCCGTGTTTTCTATGTAATTGATTAAATTCTTGTCCATTTTTTATGCAAAGCTAAAAAAATATTTCCGCAAAGGTACATATTTCCATTCAATTCACAAACAAATGAAACGACATTCAAACCGGATTACAGATTCAGCCAATAATTCAGTTTAATCATAAACACATTCGTCGCGGGGAGACCGAACATGCGTTCCAGATTTTGATCCCAGCCTGGCAGGTAATTTCCGGCTTGATTCGACATGGAATGTTGCCAGACAAAGTACAGCGTCGAACCTGGACGGTATTCCCAGCGGGCGACGAAGTTTGACCGGAACTCGTTGAAATTGAAGTCGGGATTTGTAAAGGAAAAGTTCTCCGAAGCGGTCTGTACCGTATATTTCCCATCTGAAAGACTGATTTCATCCGGAGAATATGCCTGGAAACGCAGGTCGCGAATCCGCGAATCGGGAGTTGCCGCCTTCTTGAAATCGCGGTATTGAGCCGTCGAGGTGAAAGGCGCTCCGTACCATTGCAGGGAAATATCGGGCGTAACGTTCATTTGCAGTTTCAGGGTCAAGCCGTATGTTTTCTGATCGATGTGTCCGACCATGTAAACCGGCTCGGAAGCCGCAGAAAGCGGAACTGTCGCGACATATTGCTGGTGATCCGAATTTTGGGAATAGTTGAATTTTCCGATCAGATAGACATGATTGCCCAGTCGCAGCGTCAGGCTCGGAGCAAGTGTATGAAGCCTGTAATCTCCGTCCAAGTTATAGTTTCCGATGTACTGCATCATCAACATGACCCGTTTCGCCTTGTCGGTATTGACGGTTGCGTCTATCGAATACCATTCGCCGAAGCGGACGTCGGGACCGCCACGTAAACGCCTGCTGTCCAGCATTCTCCATCCGTAAGTCTGAGAAATGGCGGCTTCATAGCGATTCGTAAACATGCTTGTCCAGAACAGGGAAAGATAACTTCCGAAAAGTCTGCCGCCAAAGTTCCACTGATTCAATTGCGACAGTGTCAGCGAGTTGCTTCGGAATTTTTTCCAGGTGCTGGTTTGACGGAAGCCTGCCACCGTTTCGGTGGACAGCACATCAGCCTGTTTCAGATAGCCTACGTCGTTCAGGTCAAAGCCGGGAGACAGCCAACTGACCGTTTCCGAAAAAGACCATTTGGAATTTCCCCGCCGCCCGATTTTCAGATATCCGGCAGTCCCGTTCAGGGAAGTGCGCTCTGCGTCCGGTTTCAAATAATCCCGGCTCGAAGCCCGCTGATAATAATGAACGGCATTCGTTTGCAGGCGGGCGACGGCGTTCGGACTGCCGTTCAGCGAACTGAAAATCCCTTTCACATCCACATAATACAGCCGGTTGGCGAAATACTGCGTGAAATCAAAGCCGCCGGTAAAAGCGTTGCGGATAAAAAAATTCTCCAGATGCGGCTCGTTGAGCGAGCGGTTTACCGACGTGATCATGCCTCCCAGCAGTGTATTTCCTTTCCAGTTCTTTTGGGCGCGGACTACGGTAAAATTGGTCAAAGGCTCTATGATTTCGGAATTTTCCACCCCGTCCCGCGTAATATTGACCGACGAACGCGCCGTTACGCTCTGCACGATCCCCAGCGTCAAGCCTTGCCGGTTGGTGCCTGTCAGTTTCAGCGCGCCGATGATGGGGACGTTTTCCGCCGTTTCGGCAAAGACGTTTTGATTGTCTATCCCCGCCGGTCGGAAAGACGGCAAGGCGCCGATGCGTCGCGTATAAAACATCATATCCGCCCCCAGCGGAAGGTCTATAATATGTTTCCCTTCCAGAAAAAACGGACGGGTTTCATCGTAAAACGTTTCAAAAGCGGTCAGATTCATTACCGAAGGATCGAGCGCCACCTGCCCGAAATCGGGATTGACCGTCAAATCGAGCGTATAGTCCGACAGCGCCACCTTTGCGTCCAGCCCGGCATTTCCTTTCCACAATTTCCCTTTTTGATAGGGGCTGCCCGGTATTTCAGGCTCGCGGATAAATTTTCCCATCACGTAGGGCATAATCTCGATTCCCCGCGATTCGGGCAAATCATTCATGCCATGCATTTCACCGAAAGAAAAGACGTGACCGTTGTTTTTCAGCGGAATAAGACTCCAGTTCTGTACCTCGTTGTTGCGCCGGATGATACGCCGGACGTGCAGTCCCCATACGTCCGACGCCGCCACGCGGTTATAGCGAAGTTGGCTGAAGGGAATGCGCATCTCCACCGTCCACGACGAATCGGCGCGATTAACGTGCGTACGTCCCTCCCACACGGCATTCCAGCTGAGATTGACCGAAAGTTTGTCGGTAACAATCAAATCCGTTTTGTTTCCGCCCAAATTGATATTAAATTCAGGCGCCGCCCGATAGTCATGGTACGTATCAAACGCCACGCTCACCAGGTCGCCGATGCTGTTGTCGTCGCGATTTCCGATAAAGCGGTTCATTTTTTCGGGAACGGCGTCCCTGCAATAAATCCCGACATAGATGTATTTACGGTCATAAAACAGCTTCACCCGGGTAGGCGAAGCGGTGATATTCCGCTCGTAAGGCACCACCTGAACAAACTGTTCCGACCATTCTCCCCGACCCGTCCACAAATCCTCGTCCAGCCGACCGTCCACCACCGGAGGACGTTCGTCTGCGGAGATTTCAGTCATATTGTAAACCCGCTTGTAGGCTTTGTCAAAGGGAATTATCGAATCGCTCTGCGCAAATCCCGCAGAACAGTATAGAATTAAAATTAACCAACAGAGATGTTTCATGCAATTTCTCTGCTATTTCTTCCATGTTCTGTTTTGAATCATACAACTTTCAGGTTGTAAAAAAACTTTCACTCAATCAACATATACCGGACAAACGCCTCGATGGCTTCGTAGGAGGCGAGACCGAGCTGGTTATAGAGTTCGGCGGTGGCGCGGTTGCGGTCTTCGGCGCGTTGCCAGAAAAGACGCTCGTCGTCGCCGAGATAGGGCGCACTTTCGGCTTGCGACTGATGTTTCAGGATGGCGTTCCGTTTGTGGCGCAGTTCTTCGGGGCTTATCGGCACAGCCATTTCGATGTGGTCCATCTCCCATTCCGCCCACGCCCCGCGGTACATCCACACGCGACATTCCTTCATCCATTTCCGGTTTTTCATCCTGTCGAAAGCGGCAAGCGCCGCGTCGAGACACACTTTGTGCGTGCCGTGCGGGTCGGCAAGGTCGCCGGCGACAAACATCTCGTCCGGTTCTACCTTGAGCAGCAGTTTCTTGATGATTTCAACGTCGTTTTCGCTGATCGGATTTTTCTTGACAAGACCGGTTTCATAGAACGGAAGATCCAGAAAATGAATATTTTCGTCCTTGACTCCCGAATAACGGGCGGCGTTGCGAGCCTCTTCGCGACGAATCGTACCTTTCATAAAAAGCACGTCGGGATGTTCGGGCATACCGTCTTCCTTCTTGTTAAACCGCAGATAATTAATGATTTCTTCCGCTTTCGCCTTGATTTTATTTTCTTTCGGGGAATATTTTCCGCTGATGTCGCGTAGAAATTCGCAATAGCGGATCACCTCCTCGTCGCCGACCGCGATATTGCCCGAAGTCTGGTACGCCACGTGTACATCGTGCTGCTGGTCGCACAGGCGGCGGAGCGTTCCGCCCATCGAAATCACGTCATCGTCGGGGTGAGGGCTGAAAACGATAATTTTCTTCGGATACGGATTGGCGCGTTCGGGGCGGTGGCTGTCGTCCGCGTCGGGTTTACCGCCGGGCCATCCGGTAATCGTATGCTGTATATCGTTGAATATCTTGATATTAACATTATAGGCAGAGCCGTACAGCGCCAGCAGTTCGCTCAGTCCGTTTTCGCTGTAATCCTTGTTGGTGAGTTTCAGAATCGGCTTTTTCATCTGTTGGCAAAGCCAGACGATAGCCCTGCGTATCAGTTTGTTATCCCACTCGCAATTGGTTACGAGCCACGGATGGCTGATGCGCGTCAGGTCGTAGGACGAGGACAGGTCGAGCAACACTTTCGCGTTCTGGTGATTTTGCAGGTAAGTCGCAGGAACTGTGTCGCTTACAGGACCTTCGATTGTTTTTTTGATAATCGAAGCCTTGCTTTCGCCAAACGCGAGGAGAACGATTTTTTTTGCCTCCATAATCGTCCCGACCCCCATCGTAATGACGCCGGGCGGCACATTTTCAATCGAACTGAACAACTGCGCCGCTTCCTTGCGCGAGGCGCTGTCCATCATCATGAAACGGGTGTGCGAATTGACGGACGTCCCCGTGCTGTTCAAGCCAATCGTCCCCAGCGTGCCGATTCCGAGCAGCATCAGATCAATTCCGCCAAGTTGCGCAATCTTTTTTTCATACTTGCAACTGAAATCGTAGATGTCGTTTTTGTTCATGAATCCGTCGGGATAATACACGTTACTTTCGGGTATATCTATCTGACTGATAAACGATTCCCTAATCTGATGCAGGTTGCTGTTCGTCTCGTTGTTCAGCGGATAAAATTCGTACAGGAGAAACAGTACGACATTCTTAAAACTGAGGTTTCCGGTTTTATGAATGTGTATAAGATGCTGATACAGAGAGAGCGGAGAGCGACCTCCGGGAAGAACCATCACGTATTTTTTACCGGCTTTCTGCTTGTCGCGAATTTCCCGGGCGATTTCGTCAGCCAACGCCAGCGAGGCTTCGTCCATGGTCGCGTAGATGTGTGCAGGAATTTTCTCGAAGCGCGTTAAAACGCTGTATTCAAAGGTGTTTTCGGGCTTGTAATATTTTTCCGATACGCGCGTAAGCGTGATCTGTGAACTTAAATTGTTACGCATAATCTTTCATTTATTCTGTTATAATTCATTTCAAGCGATGTTTTAAGGCTGCAAAGGTACGAAAAAAAACGGAAATCCCCTAAAAGGCAATTTTTACGCTCAACGGTTCTTTGGGTATGTCCATAGTTTTTTCCTCTCTTTTTACAGAATTATGCATATACAGTGCTATCGTCGCAATGGATTTGTAATCCTCAGACAAACAGAATACAATATATAAAATTGATAATAAGAGGATTATAAATCTAAATAATAAGATTCTGCGGATTGCAAATCCGCAGAGACGGGTGCTTCATATATTACCAAGCTCCATCAAATAATCCAAGTCCGCCTGTATCAGATGCTCTAAGTGCATATGATTCTGCATTATATGGGTCTTGAAACCATAAATATCTTTGATAGTCATGATATGCTTTTATTCCAATGATACTTATAATAACAAATCCGATTACCATTAATTTGATCTTTGTTTTTTTCTTTCTTTTCATGATTTATAAATTAAATATTAAAACGTTAAAATGTTAATCTAACAATTATATAACCAAATATATGATTAAATTTATTGTAGAATATAATTATAATTATTAAAAGTTTAAAATTAATTGTTAATAATTTTTTACTCGGTTAAGTTTGAATAATGGCACTATGAGAAGTGTTGTTATTGTAAGCGGAATGATAATACAGAGAAATATTGATCCTAAAACATATTGAATCAGGTATTTACTGTATGCAGTGGATAAACTGTAGGGTTTTCCTGTAAAGATGTAATGACAGGCATCATATCCAAGTTTTACCAATTCGGATTCATTATTGTAGATGAATTGAATGAACGGATAATACAGCAAGAATATTACAATTGTTATTACCAATCCAAGTTGCCATTTTAATTTAAGAAAGTTTGCACAAACCAAGATCATCCAAAGCGTTGGAATAGCAATAAAGAATACCAATGTGTTGGCATGATTGTAAGTCACACCTAATAATCGGGATAATTGAACCAGTCCATAATATACAATCGGATATCCAAATATTAATATTAAGACTATAACAGGGATAGTAATTAAGACAATTTTTTGTTTCATATTTAATAAAATAAGTATAATTAAGGAGCAAGTTTCTCGTATAAAACGGACTCTTCATATTGATTATTTTGAAGAACTCCTTAATTATATTTAATGCCGGTTATTACCAATTTTTGAGTGTTTGAACTACTTGCTTAAAGTACTTTGGTACATTGGATTGAAATCTTTTCACTTCTTTCTCATCAAGTTTTTCAACATAAGCTTCGAATATGTCATCATAGTCATTTCCGGGAGTCATTGTACTACCAACGCGCGTTTCAAATAAATTGTTAATAATTTTGAAATGTCGCTTTAACTCACTGACATATAGTGAAGATATTGGAAAATCCTTTGATTTGCCGGCAAAATGTACCCGAATTTTGTTACCTGTAAGTGTTGTGACATTCGATAATTTTGAATTAATATCAGATATCGTTTTTACTGTAACTTCTTCGGTTTCCATTGAACCGGATTCCTGATAGAGATTAATAGCTTTATTATCAGCTGTAATCAACTGACATTTAATAAAACCGTCATCAAAGAAGTTCTCCCACACAAATTCCATTGCGCTCACTGTCATGAAAGGATCAGTGGTAACATTGGAAGGGTCATCCAAATAATCAATTTTGTTTATGCGATCAGTCAAAGACTGTGCAAAGGTCGTAAGGGAAATTGAGAAAATCAGACCTAAAATAAAAATCTTTTTCATTGTTTTATGTTATTTAATTGTGAAAATTATATTTACAAGACGGTATTTAAACGGATTTGTTTCAAAAATCTATGGTTGATAAGAACTATCCCGTTATGCATTGATTCCCAGCAAATTCAATGTTTTTCTGTCTTTTTTTCCTTCAAAATATTTGTCCAAAACAGCTTGAAATACGGGATCTACATTCAACAGCGAAAACAGTGTCATGCTGGAGCGGAGTTTCAGGGCGTCCGTTTGTCCGAAAATCTCTTCGGCGTCATTTGTCGGAAGTTTTAACAGTTCCCCGCAAATATGTATCAAATCTCTTCCAAACATTTGATTTTCAATATATTCTCTTGCTTCGTCAAGGTCTTGCAACCCGTAGTCTTGCGACTCCTGCGAATGTCCCAAGCCTTCCAGTTGCGGAAAAATGTACCACATCCAGTGGCTTTCCTTTCTGCCGTTGCGAATTTCCTGCAATGCAGTTTCAAAGTATTGCATGTGAGGTCTTTTGAAGCGATAAATATCTTTCTGCCGATAGAAATTCCGGTTCCTGAGACTCGACCATTCCCGTTTTTCCCGGAGATGGGTTGCGTCGTCCATATCCGCAGAAATCATGTCGTAGTTCATTTTGCTTTGATGATGCATCAGCCTCGCTTTTTTCTCCTGTTCCCACATCCTTTGCATGTCTTCATCGTTTTTTGAAAATATCTGTACGTTTTGAATACCCAGATCAGTGGAAACCTTATTCACGTCGTGATCTGTACCGATATAACTGAAAATCCATCCTTTTGCCATGCGGTCGGCAATCATTCCCTGAATCTGACGGTAAGAAAATTCTCTCGAGGCGTTTTCTTCGCCGTCCGTGAGGATTGTTACGAGCACGTCCGTAAACATGTTTTCCTTTCCGATATGTCTTTCCATGTCGTTGATTCCCGTACCGACAGCATCATAGAGATTGGTCATTCCGCCCGGACTGAAATGGATGAATTGCTCCATGTCAATCCCGTCAACCTTCTTGAATGCGAGGCGTTTATTGATTTTTCCCCCTTCAAAACTGTAAATGGTGACGAAATGTTGCTGGCTCGGAAAGTCAATCTGTCCCTGACGGATGGTGTGCGTCAGTTCTTTCAGTCCGGAAACCGTAGAGCCTGCGATTGAAGCCATCGAACCCGATTCATCAAGAATGATAAGGTTGTGGACTACGGATTTAACGGTTTTCTCCTCTCCGGACTTTTGTGTTTCGGAGGTTGGATTTTCACTTTGCGTTGAATTTTTTTCATCTGCGGATGAATCGTTCCTTTTACTTTTGTTTAATTTGCTAAATAGTTTCATATTGTTACAGAATTTTATAAAATTTGCAGAATTAACAGATTATATTGTTTTTATCTGTTTCAAATGCGTTAAATGACATGATTTTTTATTGAGTTTATTAATTTTTAATGATCGCTCAACATTATACCTAACCGTGTTTGCATCCCGTTAGGGATGCGTCGCTCGGTAGAAAATATTGTCCGTATATGGTCGCATTCCATACGGAATGCGTCCTGTGGACGGATTGCCTTTCTACCGAGCGATGCAATCCTGACGGATTGCCAAATTCGGGTATAACATTGAGTATTCATATAATTTTTATTGCAAGGATAATTATTTCAATTTCACCAGATTACCGTTTTGTACCGGATTGACGTGCTTGCCGTCCATGAAAACTTCATAGTGAAGATGCGGTGCGTAATGGCGTCTTTTTCCGTTGCCGGAACCGCCCAATGTTCCTATTTGGGCGCCTTTCGTTATTTTATCGCCGACATTGACGGTGATGCTGTCTAAGTGCATGTAATAGGTGGCGATTTTGCCGTCTACGGAGGCGATTCTGACTCGGTTGCCACCGCCATTACCGTCCTTATACGTTCTCACGCGGTTTACCGTGCCGTCGTGCGTGGCATATACAGGCGCTCCAAGGTCGGCGTTTCCCAAGCCCAAATTTATATCAACACCCTGATGTCTATGGTTTTTACGCGGATAATTGTAATTGTTCATACACCAACTGATATGCCAGCTGTATCTTCCTCCGACGGGCCAGTCTGTCTTGTCGCGAAAAAGCAATACCTGATGATCGGCGATGACCGTCAAAACGACCATTACAACCGCCAGAAAACAGACTGTTATTAAAATTGTTTTTTTCTTCCCGCGCTTCATTTTGTTGCTTCATTCAGATACTTTACGGGATTGAGATAGAACATTTTACGCCATCCGAGCCTGTCTTTGTCCCACAGCCACGGATAGGGTACAGCCGTGATGACGCCGTAATGCAGGTGCGCAGGCGTGGTGGCTGCATTGCCCGTATTGCCGACCGTTCCGATTTGCGTTTTGTGGCTTACGAATCGAAACGGCTTTACGTCCACCCTATCCAAATGGGCGTAATAGTGAAACCGCCATTTCGGACCGAGTATCCAGACCGACTTGCCGCCTTTGGGCGTTTCGGGCACGGGGACGACCCAGCCCCACGTGGAGGAACGGACTGCCGTTCCCTTTTTGGCAAATATGTCCACTCCGTGATGCACAATGGACGTTCCCCAGGGGTAATACCAGAACGACTCCTGATTGTATCCTGCACGACCGACGCCCTCAACCGGCATCCTGAAGTTTTGCGGCAACAGCAAGCCGGCTACGAATATCACTGCGATTATTAGCAGAAATTTTTTTCTTTTCTTTTTCATGCTTTTTCCTCTTATTTGATAAACTTTTGTTTGCATATTCTTTGGCTTTTAACAGGGAGACGGAGTTCCGGGGGAATTTGTTACAAATTTAACATTTTTTTTGTTTTGCCCTATCTTCTTTTGGGACTTTCGCGGGGAGACGACAGGCTTGTTCGCGTCGGGATTATTTTTGTCGGCGCGAGTTTCTATGGAGGGGACTATCCACATATTTTTATTTAATTTGATTGCAAAAGCAGGATTATAAATCCGAACGAGAAAGTCCTGCGGATTGCAAATCCGCAGGGACGGGATGAATCTTTTAATCCGGCAAATAAAAAAGCAATCAGCGTCGGGAGATAAATTCTTTGGCTATTTTTGCATATTCAAAATCCTGTATCGTTGATAATTCGCTTTTGTCGTATATATCAATCAGTAAAACATCGTTTGGCAATGTTTGCAGGAAAAAATTATACGTAATAATTCGTGCTCCACTGCTTTTACCCCTGTTTTTTGATTCAATTGCCATACGGATTTTACGGAAACCGCCTCCCAGGTCTTCTCCCATCTCCTGATTTTCTTCAAAATTCTTTTTGAAAGTTTCAAAATCATCTTTCAATGAAGGATATTTTTTATACAGATGCTTGAATGATTTCTTGAATTTCGGGGTCGGTATGAAATTTGTTTGCATACGGACATTATTTTAACGAAGATAAAAATTCGTCCATATTTTCGTATTTGGCTGAACCGTTTGCCTGGATATCTGCTATCATCTTATTGACCGTTTTCATGTTCTTCCCGATTTCGGATTGTTCCTTCTCGATGTCGGACTGCACTTTGAACAAGCCTGACGACAACAAGCCTTCAATCAGTCGTCTGACAGTGCTGTTACGTGCATTATATTCCAATGTCAATGTTGCCATAATTGCATTTTTTTTACCGTTTAATGTTGCAAAGATAATTATTTTTTTGAAACGTGGAAACGGCTGTCTCAAAAGTATGAAATTTTTTACCGCTAAGGGTGCAATCATTCGGACGCCGCTGCTGCAACTCCTACGACTACGAATGTACCTATAAGAACAGCAGGAAAGCCGACGGTCCACCATACGATTTTTCCTGCACTGACTCGTCTGGATCTGACAGTTGTCGTACTCCTTATGTTGATTACCCTGTCACGGTTGCTGAACAGGAAACTGATGTACTGTTCCTCCATATCCCGTCCTTTCCCTGCTTTCATGCCTTCATAATAATACGTATAGACATATCCTCCGTTATTGGCATCGCTGGATTCATTGGGTTCGCCAAACTCAAATTCTATGTCATTTACATTTTTCTTCAGATACTGTTTTTTCAATGCAGGTTCTTCGCTTACGTATCTAACGGTGGTGAAAGAAGACATGCATGAAGTGCCTGACATCAGCGCCAACAGCAAAAACAGGACGATACTGATTTTTTTATATGAGTATCCGCATATTCTCCTAAAATCCCGTTAGGGATGTAATATTGGTAGAACAAACGGTAATTCCCGAAAAAGCGCGCCCTCAGGTACGCGATATGGGAAAATGATTCAGCATATTGCGTACCTAAAGGCACGCTGATTGAGGAGATAATCTGTTTTCTACCAATATATTGTCCCTAACGGGACAGATCAATGAAACATCAATCATGGTATTGCATATTTTTTTAGGTTCTTATACGGATATCATTAAAATTATTTCAACCTATCCAATTCTTCAAGGGCATTTGCCCATTTGTCCGTGATTTGGGAAAGTTCGTTTTTGAGCGCTTCGTGACGGACGTAAAGCGAATGGTCAACAGCGCCTTCGGGTGTAGCCATAAGTATTTCAATATCAGATATTTTCTTTTCGAGTTCGGTGATTTTTTGCTCGTGTTCCGCAACCGTTTTTTCTAATTTTCGGAGGATTCGGGCTTGCTCCTTCTGTTCTTCGTAGGAAACATTTTTAACTTCCTCTTTTACAGATTGTTGCATTTCAACGGTTCTGCGTTCCAGTTCCTGCAAATTCTCGATTTTCTTGTGTTCCAGAAATTCGTAAATACCGCCCAAATGTTCCCTAACTTTCTTATTTCCAAATTCATAGACCTTATCTACCAAACCGTTCAGAAAATCGCGGTCGTGAGACACGATGATTGCCGTGCCGTCAAAATCTTTCAAAGCATTTTTCAGCACGTCCTTGGAACGCATGTCCAGGTGATTGGTCGGTTCGTCAAGTATCAGTAAATTAACGGGTTCGAGCAGCAAACGAATCATTGCTAGGCGACTGCGCTCGCCGCCCGACAAAACGGAAACTTTTTTGTCGGAAGCCTCGCCGCCAAACATGAAAGCGCCCAGAATATCACGGATTTTCATGCGAATATCACCGGTCGCCACGTCGTCAACCGTTTCAAACACCGTTTTCGATTCGTTGAGCAGTTGCGCCTGATTTTGTGCGAAATAACCCATTTTCACGTGATGTCCCAATGTCAAATCTCCCTGATAATCTGTGATTTCGCCCATGATACATTTGACGAGCGTGGATTTTCCTTCGCCGTTTTTTCCGACGAACGCCACTTTTTCGCCTCGGTTGATGGTAAATGTAACATTCTGGAAAACAGTATGATTACCATAACTTTTCGATAAATTTTCGACGATAACCGGATACGAACCCGAACGCGGAGCGGGAGGAAATTTCAGTCGCAACATCGCATTGTCTTCCTCGTCCACTTCGATGCGTTCGATTTTTTCGAGTTGCTTGATGCGCGACTGCACCTGAACGGCTTTTGTCGCCTTGTAGCGGAAACGCTCGATAAAATCTTCCGTGTCGGCAATCATTTTCTGCTGATTTTCAAAGGCTCGCATCTGCTGTTCGCGGCGTTCGCGGCGCAAAACGACGTATTCGTCGTATTTTACCTTATAATCGTATAAATGAGCGAGTTCCAGCTCAATCGTGCGTTGCGTGGTATTGTTGATGAAAGCGCGGTCGTGCGAAACGAGCATCACGGCGCCCGGCGAAGTCGCCATGAAACTTTCGAGCCACTGGATAGATTCAATGTCCAAATGATTCGTAGGCTCGTCAAGCAGCAGAACATCAGGACGTTGCAGCAGGAGTTTTGCCAACTCGATGCGCATGCGCCAGCCGCCGCTGAACTCCGCCGTGGGACGGTTGAAATCGTCGCGCGTAAAGCCCAAACCCATCAATGTTTTTTCCAGTTCGGCATGGTAATTGGCGCCGCCCGTCAGTTGAAAATGTTCGGAGAGATGGGTAACTTTTTCAATCAGTTTTGCAAATGCTTCCGATTCATAATCAGTACGTTCCGAGAGTTCCCGATTCAAACGTTCAATTTCCTTTTCCGTTTCGTGAATGTGGGCGAACGCTTTTTCCGTTTCCTTGTAAACCGTATCATTATCAGACAGTTGCATTTGCTGGGGCAGGTAACTGACGGTTGTATCTTTCGGGATGCTGACATTTCCGCGCGAAGGCGATTGCAGTCCCGAAATAATTTTCATCAGCGTCGTTTTGCCCGCCCCGTTTTTTCCGACGAGCGCAATCCGGTCGCGTTTGTTGATGACGAACGAAATGCTGTCCAACAACGTAAATCCCCCAAACTCAACGGTCAAGTTGTCTATTGAAATCATAATTCTTTGCTACCGACCGACAAAAGTAGTGAAAAATTTCGGATAAATGAGAGGTGATTTACAAATATCGGTTTCGATGTATTCCTGAATTTTTCTTGCCAATCCAATAATTATCCGTATTTTTGTTGATATTTATCAATTGTTTTCAGCATGAAAAAAAGATTTTTTTTGACCTTAGGTCTTTCATTATTATTGATTTATGCCTGCAATCAACCGGCGAAGAATACGGATTCGTTGCCGCGGAGTACGCCTGAAAAAGAGGGTGTTTCGTCGCAGGGTATTCTCGATTTTATCGCAGCAGTCGAGCAGAGCGGACAGGAGTGGCACAGTTTTGTCTTCCTCCGTCACGGGAAAGTGGTGGCGGAAGGCTGGTGGAATCCCTATCAGCCCGAACTGAAGCAGACGGTTTATTCCACGAGTAAAACGTTCACTTCCACGGCAATCGGCTTTGCGGTGAGCGAAAATCTGCTGAGTGTGGACGACAAGGTGATTTCCTTTTTTCCCGACCTGTTGCCCGATACCGTTTCGCCTTATTTGGCTCAGATGAGCGTTAAAAACTTGCTTTCGATGACTGCCGGGCAAAATCCCGAACCGTTTTCCATTACCCGGGGTGAAGAATGGGCGAAGCATTTTCTGGCATATCCTGTTACAGATGAGCCGGGTACGAAATTTCTCTACAATTCGATGGTTACCTACATGCTGTCGGCTATTGTTCAAAAAGTAACGGGAGAACGGGTATTGGATTATCTCCGTCCCCGCTTGTTTGAGCCGCTGGCAATCAGGGATATTGACTGGGAAATATCGCCCGAAGGCATCAATACCGGCGGATGGGGCTTGCGGGTTCATACCGAAGATATGGCGAAACTGGGACTGCTTTACCTGCAAAAAGGAAAATGGAACGGCAAGCAACTCCTGCCCGAATCGTGGATTGAAGAGGCTACTACGGCGAAAATCGTCCAGAAACCGGATATTTCCCCCGAAGAAAGGGAAAAAGACGACTGGGCGCAGGGTTACTGTTACCAGATTTGGCGTTGCCGGAACAATGCTTTCCGGGCGGACGGCGCTTTTGGGCAATTCATTGTCGTGATGCCCGACCGGGATGCGGTGATTGCCATTCAGGCGAATGAAAGCAATATGCAGAAAGAACTCAGTCTGGTTTGGGATTACCTGTTGCCCGCCATGCAGGACAATGATTTGCCGGAAAACAAGGCTTCGGAGACTGCCCTGAAACAGAAACTGGCTTCCCTGGCGATTGCTCCGGCGAGAGGCATTGATTCGGATTTGCAGCCGTTACCGGGCAAAGGGTCTGCCTATCAGTTGGTGGACGGAAAAATTTCGTTGCGGTTTGGCGGGGATACCTGCTTGCTGGATTGGATGGGTAAGTCGCTGTATTTTGGCAAAGAACGGTGGCTTGCGGGCGAAACGCAAAAACTTCCTCCGAACCTGATTAAAAACGATGCGAGTTTCCGGGAATTTCCTCCCTTCAAGACTTTTGGAAGTTACTGTTGGACGGATGAACAAAACCTGTCTCTTTACTTAAAATATATTGAGACGCCTCATACGCAACGCGTGGAATTGAATTTTACAGGAGATTCGATTCATGCGAAAATCTACGATGGCATGAATTACAGTCTTCTGTCCGGAAAAATCACTTCGGATACTCGATAGTCAAAATATGACCTTGACCGTCCTGTTACCCGAAACAACCATGTAAACTCCATGAGCAGGCAAGGTTACAGCCGCTTCCCCGCTACCGGCTATTGCGTGATGGAGCAGTTGTCCGGTAACGGCGTAGATGCTCCAGACTTGTCCGGGAGTTAATCCGCTGACGTACAGCGTTCCGTTTTGTGTCCGTGCTTTTAGCGGGACTGCCTGTGAAACCGTACTGTTTGCATCCTGTCCGTCTTTTTTCACCGTATAGACGTGAACGACAGGATCATCATACAATCCGGATTTTAACGCCCACATGGTGTAGAGGTACAGCCGTCGCGTTTCCGGATCGAAGCACGAACCGGCTACATACTGGTTCTCCCTCGTCAAATCATGCGGATATTCCACGATGTTGACGGAACGGGGAATCATGTCCTTGTTGGGTATTTCGCCCGTTGCCGCCTTGCCCAAAGTTTCGTAACCGTAAAAATACCAGGCGTTTTGATACTTTCCGTTCCAGTTGCTTCCGCCGTAGTCGTAGCCGATGCGACCGATCCCTTGCCGGACGAAAGTCAGATACCCCTTTTTGTCCGGCAAATCAATGAACACGCCGCTGCCGATTCCGTCCGTACTTGTCCAGGTTCCGTTCCAGGGTGCGGTTGGAGGGGCAAAACCGGAGCCGGGACGGGAGTAGAAATAGTTGCCGTCGCGGACGCAGGCTTCCGGGAAAGGATAGTACATCACGTTTTGAAAACTCATGACGCCGGTCTGCATGTCCGGGGATACGGCGGCAAATGCCGGTCCTAAACTGGCGGTCTGGACGATGGAATAAGACCCTCCGAAACCCAGCGCCAACTTGCGTCCGCCGGTATATTTTTCCGAGAAACTTTCGGGAATACCGGTCACACCGCCCCAGAACGACTTGTAATGGGCAGGCGTGTTTTCCGGCAGGAACCACTGCCGCACTTCGGTCAGGACGCCTCCGTCCAGCCGGGCGGAACGCAGAACAGGGAACGATGCGGAATGGGGAGTGTAGTAAGCATGGTAGTTCGTCCAATAAAGCAGTCCGCTCTCCCCGTCATACCACATCGTGCCGTTTTTGCTCGCTTCGGCGTCTATCGGCAGGTTGCCGAACACGGTGCGCAGTTCCGCAACCGGCACGGCGGAAAAATCGTTGCCGACGAATTTTCCCGGTTCGGGAATGGCTACCTCATAAACGTCTTGCGCATAGGTGCCGGTAGTCAGCAACATGCGCTTTTCTCCGTCAACCGTCCTCAAGGTAATGCCGCTCTCGAAGAATGCTTTCTCGTCTTGAGGCACGCCGGGCACGCGGGGCAAGGAAAAACTGCCTTCGTATTCAAAATCGGAAATGTCTATTATACCGGGCACATGAGGCGTCGGCTCCGGCGGCTGCTCCGTTCGGGGAATGACTTTTACGTTCACTGCAACCTTGTCTCCGTAGAACGGTTTGGTTTGGTAATTGTTTCCGTAGGGATGATCCAGTCCGCCATCTGCCAGGTCATGGTGTAATCGCCCGGTTCGGCAGGCGCCTGCAGCCAGGTGTCATACTCGAACGTTTCGCCGGAGGAGACCAATTGCCCCTGATTGGGTGAAATGAAAGGAATGCCGAATGTATCGTTGTAATCCGGGTCGCGGCTGAGGAAAGACGCGCCGCGCTCCCCGCGTTCAAGGAACTGTCCCCACGTTTCGGTGCCGGTATTTTTCATTGCGACAATGAAGTTAAAAACCTGCCCGGTGAGAAGGGTTACCGGGTTGTTGCCGTGCGTATAGGCTTCTCCGTTCACCGAAACGGAAATAAGTTCGCTGTCCAGTTCCGGTGTTTCATCACTCGCTGTTTGATAGGCGCCGATGTCGAAATTGCCGGTATTTGCCACCCGTAAACAAATGCTTGCGTAAGGATATTTGTCGGTGCTCCATACGGTGTTGTCGTATATCTTAAAATCGGTTGTGCTTCGCAGGACGATTTCCGTGTTTTTGACAATATTGTTTCGCATGACGCCTCCCCGATACTCGAACCGTGTATCCGTTTCCAATTCATTGACGTATAACGTTTCCATGTTGCCCACCGGTTTCGGGGCTATTGTTACATCCGCTTTCTCGCAGGCATTGAAATTTTCTTCCGTAATCGGATTTGAAGAATAGCGGACGTCGTAAGTTGCAGCCTGACCTTCGCTGTTCGCGCCGCCATTGGATGGCGCCGCCCATTTTATAACTGCGCTATGCAGATTCGTGCCTGCCCCGTCCACGGAAAGCGTCAAGGCCGAAGGTGGCTCTTCCGCGGAAAGCGACAGGAAAACTGCCTGTAGAAACGGAATAAAAATGATTCTTTTCAAGATGTTAAATTGCGGTTTCATGGTTAAGTTATTCAGTGAAAATTTTCAACTTACCTTGTTTCAATCATATTGTGAATGCAAATATACTGCTTTTTTTGAAAAAACAATCCTGCCGATGAAAAATATTTCAATCTCTCCGCGTTCTTTCATTCACACGGTTTCGGGATGGAATAGTCCTTCAATTCCTCTTTGGCATAGACTCTTACGTAATCCACATACATATCCGAACCGTTGCCGTAGCGTTCCAGGTCAATGGGCCAGCGACTGATTCCGCCGATGGCATAATTGATCAGGAACAGGTGCGGAAAATTTCGGGATTCATCGTTGGTAGGATGGCGCATCACTTCGATATTGTCGAAATAATAGACGGTTTCTCTGAAGCCGACATAGACGGCGTATGTGTGAAAAGTCGTTGACCAATAGGATTTTCCGCCGTATTCCATGATGGGAACCCGGCGATCGTATTCCTTTTTTCGATTCCCCGTTTCGTCAATCTGTCCCCAAAAATGACTGACCAATGAATAGCCTTCGTGATTGGGATTTCCTTTTCCCACACCTCCGTAGAGTTCGCAAATATCCAGTTCATCGCCGGGAACGCGGTCTAATTTGGTAATCGTCCAGAATGCGGGCCACGTGCCGGGGGCGGATTGGGCGGTGAGCCGGCACTCCATGTAAAACGGCGCCTTTACCCAGAAACCTTTGCCGTCCATATCCACGGACGCGATCAGCCCGGTACTTCCCTTGCCGCCGGGACGTTTTCGCGCTTTTATTTTCAAATACGTATCTACCTGTTCTAACGGATTGTCGGGTCCGTCCGCATCGGCAAATTGCCAACCGCTGAAATCGCCGAAACGCGGTTTGTGGGCATTATAGCGGGCGTTGCGTCCATCGTTCGAAATGGATAGGGGAGCGTCGAAATCATCCGAAAATATCAATTTCAAATCTCCGGCTCCCGGCGGATTTTGGGCGGGTATTCCCTGATTCCACGGGACGCCGCCTTTATTGTACAACTGCAATTCAAAAAAATCTTTTTTTCCTTCGCTGTTCGCGGCATAAATGCGGATGTTCATGGGACCGGCAGGGAAATTTTCTGCATTGAATTTGAACGTCCCCACTCCTGCCTTATCGAGTTTTATCCCTTTGGGCGTAAGATTTACATCATGCCCCCAGCGATCGGGATTTTCCGCTTTCGGCTGACTCCAGCACAAGGCTTTGGCTTCGGTCATGCCGCGGGCGTTGAACTTCACCGTAACATTCCCTTTTACTTCCGCACGGCACGCCGGTTCAATGATTTGGATGCACTGCACCCATTCGTCATTGCCCGCGGACGAGCCGTGATTAAAATCCACGTACCTGTATTCCGTCCCGGTTTGCGGGAAGGCTGAGTGAAGGCAAAACAGGCTAACGATAATAGAGAGAATTTTAGACATGTCCGTTTACCATTTATTAAATTCAGAATCTAAAAAATCATACCGCGTTTGAAAATAGTTTTTCAATTGAGTAATGGCGGCGTCATACGAAGCCGGAGCCGGATTGGCATGTCCCAACGCCTGTTCCTTGATATTCCAGCGTTTGAAGTTGGCTTTTTGAGACATGTCAAGCAAGACGACCAACTCGTCAATGTATTCATTCACACTGAGCAATTCCCCTTTCTTTTCATTCCATCGGGATTTCATTGCCGCTTTGAACGTTTCGTCCTGCATAAAACGGCTAATCCAGGTTTTAGGATCGTGGGCTGCCTCTGCCATCAGGCGGGTGGTCGCATTAACGAGACGGTTGTCGTTGTTGAAGGCAATATCGAAATCCCATACGGGTCCGATCACAAAATAATCCACATCCCGTTCCTTCGACATGTAGGTGCTCCACCATGCGTCGGAATTGCCCGCCAACTCATTGATGATGCAGTAATCCACCCAGGACGCCCGGTCAATATGTTTTCGCCATCCGTTTGCCGGGTCTTTGAAATCCGCGGAAAACAGGACGTCTTCGGTTGTTTTGAAAAAATCGGTAATCCATGCGGTCTGTTCGGGGGCATAATCATCCTCGTCGGGATATTTGACGGTAACTTTCATTCCTCTGGGCGAGGTGAAATGCAAAGGCTCCGCATCGGCAAAACCATCGATTTCCAAAAAATAGCCTCCGCTGATTTTGGCTGTATTGCCGGCGTCGCCCGCTTCCAGCGATTTCACTTCGACTCTGCCCGGCGCCACTTCAATCTGGTCGGTGAGAATATAGTTTCCCTCGTACCTGCCGTTGAGATAAACATCCACAAATTGCGTACTTGCCGTGAACGGTCTGTAGGAAACGCCGGTCTGCATAATCCGGCTTATACGGAAGGCTACCGCATTCCGTATCAATGATTTATCGGAATCGTTGGCGAGCAGTACCCAACTTTTTTCCCTGGCATGATTCAGTCCCAGGGGGCTGTATTTTTCAGGAAATTTGATCCGGTAGGGTTTCTTGGGCAGTCCCTGTGTCGAGTTTCCGCGCAGGCGGATTTCGATTTTTTCCATGCCGTAATCCCACAGACCTTCCGCAATCCCGTTTCCAAGTATTTCAAGCCTGGCTTTCACATAATCCACATCATTCAAAATAGGTCCATCGGCGTCCAGCCTCATCACGGGCAAAGTGGCATTGATTTGCGGACAAATGAGTGTTGCGGTATAGGTTCTCGGCGGATAATCTCCCGAAACGGATTCGATTTGCACCGGTTTTTTGAAATCAACTACCGTAACGCCGTTTTCGATTTTCCCGCCGTTGATACTCACTTCGGCGTCTCCGGCTGTAAAACTGACAACCAGTTGCGACGGAGCAGAGGAGTTAATCCATGTAAGATGAACGCCTTCCATCGTTTGAGCAGTCGAATTAATCGTGAAAACAATATCTTCGCCCAGTCCGGGATTCAGACTTTTTTTGATTTCAAATTTTGAGATCAGTTGTTCGGCTATCGGAGCGACTTTCAATGAGGCTACGTAAGTCTGTGTTGAACCGTCTTCGGCTTCAACGACATATTTCACCGGACTGCGAAAATCATTGACCGTAGCGCCGCTTGTCTGTACTTCCCCGTCCACGGTAACCGCGCTCCCCTTGTGCGTAAACGAGGCTACCAGTTTGCTCAAATCCGTTTTGGCGGGAAGTGTAGCCAGGATGCTGTCATTATGTATATTGGCATATACGTCCCATGTCAGACTTGAATTTTTTGAGATTTCAAAAACGAAGGAGACCAGTTCCTTTTCGGACGATTGATCCCTGTCCTTTTCGCAACTGTACATACTGACTGCCAAAGAAATAATGCAAACGAATCGAAATAATTTTGCAATAAGTGAAGAAGTATAATTCATGGTTGTTAAAATTTATATATTGTTTTTTCCCGGATTTTAGACTGCAAAGTTACTGTTTCCTGTTGGAATTGTCAAATTTTTTCCGTATATCTTTTGTCGTTAATGATTGAAAAGAAACGGTTCATTCCACCCGTTCCCAAATTTCGTCGTAAACTTCATTTCCGAATTGCCCTGAGGCATACATTTTGTTATTCTTGAAACTAACTTTTAATGCTACCGAAGATCCAAAATAGTGAGGGTTCATACTTGTCAATCCATATTCGATATGTTCCGTGTAGGTTTCTCCGTCAAATGTGTAAGTGCCTCCAAGTTCTCCAAGAACCCGGTGGTTGGAAGTCAGTATCCAAACAAAACGCTTTTTGGTGATAATTTTTATCTTCTCCATTCTTTCTCCGTTAACTTCCTGCATTTGAGGATAAACAATTTTCCACACTCCAACAATTTGGCGGGGATTTACTTTGGGCTTTGATTCGGTGAAAGAAATACTAACGCAGGATAAAGCCACAATACAAGCCAATGCAATCCAAAAACTTCTCTTTTTCATCGTAAAATCCCTGATTTGTGTCGGGCGCAACTTTTAGTTTTTTTCCCGCTCTAACGGCTTCGCGAGTGTTTTGCCTTATTTTTATATTGTTAATGAATATCCAACTCAACTTCGTACTGCTTATTCTTCGTTACATAACATGCTCATGTAGACTATTTACGCCGCAAAGATATACATTAATTTCCATAAGACAAATTTTTTTTTCAATAATATTCTTGATGAATTGTTAGTTGAAATTTAACTGACTATTGCTTCTCTATAATCTCAATCGCCTTTTCCAGTACTTCATCCCGTCCTTCACGAATGCCTTTGATGGTCGGTTTCACTTCGATATCCGGCACAATGCCGATGCGTTGTGTTTCCCTGCCGTCGGGATAATAAACGCCGATGCCGGAAATCATGGTTTTTAATCCGCCCGGAAGAACTATTTCTGAAACATTTCCGTCTGCTCCGGCGGTTTGGCTGCCGATGACAGTGGTATTGTCACCCGCTTGAAATGCCATAGCCGTAAACTCTGCATTACTCTGGGTTTCTTCATTGACAAGTACGACCAGTTTACCCTGATAAGTTTCTTCCGGTTTGGGGATATCATACCTGTTCCGGAAAATAAATTCTCCCGGATTATTTCTGTTTCCTTCCGTGAATTTTACAAAAGGCGTTTCACCCGAAACAAACCAGGAACCCAGTAAAAATGGCACATAAGTTCCGGGATAATTACGAATGTCTATGACGATACCTTCCGTATTCCTGAACACCTGCTTTATCTCATCAATATCTTCTTTCCTAATCGTTTTCAGTGTTATATAGCCAATATCATTTTTCAGAAATTTAAAACATCTGTTGTTGAGTAACAGGTTCTCTTCCTGTTTTTGCCGCCTATTACTGTTGTCGCTCAAAGAGAGTACGACTTTCTTTGAGTGACCCGCAGAATTGCAGTCTAAGGAGATAATCGAATCATTGGAACGCAATAAATCCCTGCCAATATCTCTCATTCTCGCAGCATTATTTGACGCCGGATAATAGGGTTTGACGCTGTCGGTAATGGATTTTATGTCTTTCCCATTGATTGCGGTAATAATGTCGCCAACTTGCAGGGTTGAAGTTATGACGGCATCGGAAATCGGAGCTTCCGTAACAACCCATTTATTTTCAATCCACTCAACTGTAGCGGAAGACCTAAGAATTCCACGCCATGAATGAATTTTATCCCCGCCACCCCACAAATTGCCATGCGTATCGTTCACTTCTCCTATCAATTGCAGGGCAGTCCATTCATATTCCAGTTCGTCTTTTGCCGTGATAAAGCGGGCAATGTAACCGGGCAGTACTTCATTCCAATTTTTATCGGTCAGATATTTATACGGGAAAAAGTAATTGATCATGTTCCAATAACGGTATAAAGCCAGCAACCGGAACCCGGCGTCGGGATAGGGACTATTTTTATAATCATTCTCGTGTAAAAACTGAGGATTACTGACAGAAGGTTCCATTTGTATATAATAATGATTACCCTGGCTTCTGTTTACATAGATATAGTGCAATTTCTCCTTTAATTGCGTGTCCATATTGCTTTTTTCAATCCAGGTCAAATCGGGTTTCAGGAAAGCGCTGTCCGGCGTTGCCCGACAGTTTTTGCACTCCGGTATATCTCCAAGTTTATCAATCCATTGGAGAAAAAGACTGTCCCTTTGTGCAATATCTTCTGTTTTCAGATAACCGGGCAGGAACCGGAACAGTTCGTAATCCCAGTTGTAATTTCCCCGGGCGATAGCCGGATGGTGATATTTCAAAAAGCCCCAGATTCTTCCCAACAATTCTAAATCATTAATCCTTTGTTCATTCAATGCCGGAAAAGAAATACCGGACCCCGTATTAAAGGTTTGATCCAAATCCGCAGGGAGAGGTTTGGGTGTGTAAGGTTTTAATTCCTGTATATCTTTCCCGTCAACGGTAACTTTTAAATCATCCAGCCACATTTTTCCCTTTCCCTCTAATAAGCCGCCTAAAACAATTTGTCGGGTATTTGCAGGTTCCATATCCAATGTGATTTCATATTTTTTCCAACCTGTGGTTCCTGTAATGCCATTTTCTTGCATATTGTCGAATGCTATTGTCTTATCACCATATATGGGATCTATTCGCATCCACAGTCCTGCATAACCATCTGTTACATTTTCGGTTTTAATGAATCCGGACAGAGTGATCCGTTCCCCGTCATAGCAGGGGAGCGAAAGCGTTATTGGTTGCAAATAGGCAGAATCACGTCTATATTCAATGACAACTGCATATTTACCGGATGGGACGTTTTTAGTGTCCAAATATACAGAATAGTTAGGTTGGAAATAAATATACCAGCCGAAAGGTTTTCCGTTCTCAACTTTTTCAAAATCCAGATTCAAAAAAGATTCTTTTTCCTTCGTACTTCCGCAAGCGAACAGTATGATAACAGAAGAAATAATGATAAAATATGTCTTTTTCATAGTTGTTGATGTTTGTATTTTGTTACAAATGTGATTTTTCTACTTCTTCTCAATAAACTCAATCGCTTTCTCCAAAACCTCATCCCGCCCTTCCCGAATACCTTTGATTGTCGGTTTCACTACGATATCAGGCACAATGCCGATGCGCTGCGTTTCCCTGCCGTCGGGATAGTAAACGCCGATGCCGGAAATCATGGTTTTTAATCCGCCCGGGAGAACTATTTCTGAAACATTTCCGTCTGCTCCGGCGGTTTGACTGCCGATGACAGTGGTATTGTCACCCGCTTGAAATGCCATAGCCGTAAACTCTGCATTACTCTGGGTTTCTTCATTGACAAGTACGACCAGTTTTCCCCGGTAAGTCTCTTCTGTCCTGGGAATCACACTTTGTTCTTTTCGAAAAGTAAACTCCCCGGGATTATCCGGATTGCCGTATGTAAATTTTACAAAAGTCTTTTCGGAGGAAACAAACCATGGACCCAATAAAGACGACAGCCCGGAAATATTGGGATAATGCCGTATGTCTATGATGATTCCTTTCGTATTTTTGAAATCTTTCTTTATCAAGTCAATATCTTCCTGCTTAACCGTTTTCACATCAACATAGCCGATATCCTTTTTCAGAAATTTATAACTTCTATTGATTAACAATATACTACCGCCTTGGGTATTTTCCTGCTTTTGAGGTCTGTTTCTATTATCTCCTATAGACAGTTTGACTTTCTTCGTCTGATTTCTGGAATTGCACTCCAGAAAAATGATTGTATCATTGGTGCGTAATAAATCCCTGGCAATTTCTCTCAGGCTTGTAGCGTGGTTTGACGCTGGATAATAGGGTCTCAGACTGTCAACAATGGAATTTACGTCTTTTCCGTTAATATGGGTTATAACGTCGCCAACCTGCAAATCCGGGGTTCTCTCCGCGTCGGAGGCGGGAATTTCCATTACAACCGGTTTGTTTTCAATAAACCGAACCGTAACAGATGATTTAAACTTTCCCCTTGATGCCTGGATTTTATCTGCATCACCCCATAAAGTGGCATGGGAGTCGTCCACTTCCCCGACGAGCCGCAATGCTGCCAATTCATAATCCAGCTCGTTTCGGGTTGAGATGAATGGAGAAATATATTCGGGAAGTACATCATTCCAGTTTTTGCCGGTCAGGTGTTTATAGGGATAAAAGTAATGGATCGTGTTCCAGTAACGGTATAAAGCCAGCAATCGGAAACCGGCGTCCGGATAAGCCATTGCCCCGTAAAATCTTTCATTTTTAAAAAGTATGGGATTCCAGTCTCCCTGGTTGGGATTTGTTGCGGCATAATAATGTTCTCCCTGGCTGCGGTTTAGATAGATTTCATGCAGTAAATCCTTCAATTTCGCGTCCATATCACTTTTGTCTATCCAGGTCAAGTCGGGTTTCAGGAAAGCGCTGTCCGGCGTTGCCTGACAGTTTCTGCATTCCGGTACATCGCCAAGTTGATTAATCCACTGTATAAAAAGACTGTCTCTTTGCGTATTGTTCCCCGCGTCC
>JAITMT010000296.1 GCA_031277235.1 Tannerella sp. | reverse complement strand
GTTTGAAAGCGGCAATGTTTACGATATTCCCGCCTCCGCCAAATGGTATGTTTCCTTTCTGATGCTCACGGGGCGTCTGGAACTTTTCACCGTTATCACACTGCTGATTCCGGGATTTTGGAGGCGGTGAGAGATTACAAATCCGTAAAATTTTTCATGTATATCCCTATTTATACCCAAACTTCTTTTCAATCCCGGCGGGATTGCATGTTTATAGAAAATGTCATATTTCAACCCCGTTCGACTCCTTCGGAGTCGTATATGAATCAGAATGGTGTTTTCTATAAATATTTGAATCCGTTGGATTCATTGATTGCATTTTTTCAGGTGTTTATACGGAGATTCATTAAATTTTTCATCATCCGGATTTGTCATCGGGGCGCTTCTAAGAACTCTCCGTGAACGTCATTGCGAGGGGGATAACCCGAAGCAATCCATACCATATCAATATTTTGGATTGCTTACTGCTCCGTTTCCCGCAGTTCGCTATGACGGAAAATGCAGTTTTTAGAAGCGCCCATCCTTAAATTTCAATCCGCATTCTCAATATGATTTTTCAGCGGATTGGAGTACATTTCGAGGATTTTTGTCCGCAAGAAGGCTTCGTCTTTGTTCGGAAGGTCTATTTTGTTGATTTGGTTTTGCAGATAATTTTCGAACATCACCTTGTCGCGCAGGTCGTAGTTCGTGCGGAAATAGACGCTGTGGTGCAGCAGGTCGTAAGCCACGTAGTTGCAGGGATAGAAGCGGTAATGCTTGTAGATTTCCCGGTCAATAATATTCGCGATTTCGGTAAACAGGGCGTTTTTGTCAAGATTTTTCGGCGCCAGTTCCTTCAATTTGTCGTTGATGGGCGAGCCGAGCGTGAAATGCACGCGCCCCTTGTCGTTCAGCAAACCCGTTTCCATGTTCAGCAAATCGTCGCGCTTTGACTTTACGAAATCGGGATTGTCGCGTTTTTGCTGAAACTCCTTGGCTTTCAGGAAATCGCACGGGTCGTATTCGTAGGAAATCGCAATCGGAACAATGTTCAAATCCATCAGATTGTTCAGAACATCCTCCCGGTTACCGCCCATGTTGAGCATTTTCAGCACAGCCGTTTGCGTCTGGTCGTTGGAATCTTTGGCGCGACCTTCACGCTGCGCAATCCAGACGGATTCCTTCAACTCGCTGACTGCGTAGTGAATATAAGCCGACAGTTTCAGGCTTTCGCGCAACAGTTGGTGTACGGACGCTTTGCGGCGGACGATAAAACTGTTGTTCAGGCGCACCACCGTTTCAATCCAGGGATGAATCAGGAGATTGTCGCCGATGGCAATCTGTGTCATTCCCTGCCCGACGTCCATGAGCAAAGCGTTCAGGAACGCCGCGTCGAGCACGATGTCGCGGTGATTGGAAATAAACGTGTTGGGAATGTCCTGCGATATGCGGCTTCTGCCCGAAATGGTCAGCGAGAAAGTCGTATTTTTCGCAACCTGCATCACCATTTGATAGCCCAGCATGGTTTTGAATTGCTTTTTCGTTTTGCACTGCCGCATCTTTTCCGTAAATTCTTCCCAGTTCAAATCGGGCTTGATGTAGCGGATAGCAGTTTCCAAGCCTTCGGAAGCCGCCAGTTCTTCGATCGCGCCGTGCACTTCGTCCTCGTTGAGAGGGCGGATGTCGTCAAAATTATATTTGGAATAGTTGATGTTCATCATTTATTCGTGGTTACGCTGCAAACTTACAAATGTTATTTGAAATAATTTACTATTTAACGATTTTTAATAATTCTTCTTCTATAATCCCGGTGATAACGTCCTTGATATCAAGTCCTGCCGCTTTTATCTGCTGGGGAATGAAACTTGTCGCCGTCATGCCGGGCGTCGTGTTGATTTCGAGTAGCACGGGGCGGTTGTCGGCGGGTATGATGTAATCAATGCGGATCAATCCTTTGGCGCCGACCAGGTCGTAGATTCTCAACGTCTGATTTTGAATCGTTTCCGTCAGTTCTTCGGAAATGCGCGCCGGCGTGATTTCATCAACCTGCCCTTCGTATTTGGCGTCGTAGTCGAAAAATTCGTTTTCCGTAACGACCTCCGTAACCGGGAAAACGACCGCTTTTGACGCCGTTTTGTAGCAACCGCACGTAACTTCCGTTCCCGGCACAAAACTTTCGACGATGACTTCCGCGCCTTCGCTGAAAGCCTTGTCAATGGCGGGCTGAAGTTGCGACGCCTCCTTTACTTTCGTGATACCGTAACTGCTGCCGCCGTCGTTGGGTTTCACGAACAGGGGCAATCCCAACTGACTGATAATAGTTTCTATATCAGCCGCTTGCCCTTTCGTCAGCCGCACGGAATCGGCTACCCGGATATGTTGGCTTTTCAAATACGCATTATTGAAATATTTATTGAAAGTCAATGCCGAACCCAGCACGCCGCAGGAAGAATAGGGCATTCCGAGCATGTCCAAATAACCCTGCAAGCGACCATCCTCGCCTGGTCTGCCGTGAATTGTAATATAGACAAAATCGAACCGGATTTTTTCGCCATTGACGATGGCGCTGAAATCGTTCCGGTCCATGTCGTGTTTGTTTCCGTCGGGCGTCAAGACCTGCCACGCGCCGGTTTTCACGATAACGATGTAAGGATTGTACCGTTCCCGGTCGAGAAAACTGTAAATGCCTTCTGCACTGCGCATTGAAACGCCATATTCGGAGGAATCGCCCCCCGCCGCTATCGCTATATTCTTCATGCCTGATAATAATTTCTCCATTTTTCAATCAGCGCCGTCATGTCGGCAGGTATTTCCGAGTCAAAAAACATATCTTTGCCTGTTCCGGGATGTACAAATCCCAGCGTTTTGGCGTGGAGAGCCTGCCTGTTGCATATCTCGAAACAGTTGTTAATAAACTGATTATACTTGGACGATTGTACGCCTTTCAGGATGACATTGCCGCCGTAGCGCTCGTCGTTGAACACGGGATGACCGATATATTTAAGATGTACGCGAATCTGGTGCGTGCGCCCCGTTTCAAGGCGACATTCGACGACGCTCACATAACCGAACTGTTCCAGCGCCTTGTAGTGGGTAACCGCGGGTTTGCCGAAATCTCCGTCGGGAAAAACCATCATTTTCATCCGGTCGCGCGGGTCGCGTCCGAGATTTCCCTCCACAGTCCCTTCGTTTTCGGGAATGACGCCCCAAACGACCGCAACATATTTTCGCTGTGTCGTCCGGTTGAAAAACTGGCGGTTCAGATGCGTTTTGATTTCCGGTCGTTTGGCGACCACAAGCAGCCCGGACGTTTCCTTGTCAATGCGATGCACCAGCCCGACGCTCGGGTCGTTGGGATTGTACAGCGGGTCGTCCTGGAGATAGTAGGCAAGTCCGTTGACGAGCGTTCCCATGTAATTGCCGTGTCCGGGATGGACGACAAGCCCCGCCGGTTTGTTCACGACGATTAAATCTTCGTCTTCATAAACGATATTCAGCGGTATGTTTTCGGGAATGACCGTGTATTCATAGCGCGGACGCGACATCACGATGGTGAGCAAATCCATCGGCTTGATGCGGTAATTGCTCTTGACCGCCTTTCCGTTTACCAGTACGCAATCGGCTTCGGCAGCCTGTTTGATGCGGCTCCGGCTGGCATTCGGCAGCCTGTCCACCAGAAACTTGTCCACCCGCAGCAGCGACTGGTTTTTGTCTGCCGTAAAACGGTAGTGTTCATACAGTTGCCCGTCGTCTCCGGTTTCTATTTCTCCGCTTTCTTCTTCCGGTTCAAATAAGTCGTCCGATTCCGGAAGTTCATCATTATTACTATGATACGTCTCCATTATCAAAACCAATCTTCATCTCCTTCGTTCCGTCGGGTATTGTTTTCGGAATTTTCGCCGGTCGTGTCGGTATCCTGATAATAGGTGTCGCCCTCGCTGATGACCAGAATCAGTTTGGCGGAGAGCGGAACTCGCGTGCCGCTTTGCACCATCTGTCCGCCGTATTGCACGCCGATTGCCAAATCCCTGTAGGGACCGGACACGTATTTGTATTCTATGTCCGTAAAACCGCGCGAACGCAGCAACAGGGCGGCTTCGCGATACGAAATATCGGAAACTTCGGGAATCGTCGCCTTTTTTTCTGTTTTGGCATTGACGGTAATCAGTACCGTTCTGTTTTTCTTCACTTTGGCATTCGCCCCGGGCATCATTTCGACAATGGCGCCTGGCGCATGGTCTTTCGAGTAAATCGAATCTATCAGCACGTATTTCAGCATGTTTTTCCGGAGAAACGGCTCGGCTTCTTCAATCTGCAATCCGCGCACGTCGGGCACAACGACCGCCTGATTGTGATTCGTATAAATATCCACGAATTTCAAAACGAGATAGACCATCAAACACAACACCGCCCCAATCGCCAGCAAATTCACATATACCGGCAAATTCAGCAGTTTATCGAAGATATTTTTCTTGGGTTTGACGCTCATTTTTTGTTTGTTTTAGTAAACTGACAAAAGCAAAAGTCTCTTTTTCGCGAAAACTTTTGCTTTTGAAATCATCTTTTGAATGCGCGAGGCTTTTTATTTCGGGTATTCGTCTGAAACCGTCAATTTGGCGCGTCCCTTGGAGCGACGCGATGCGAGCACTCTGCGACCGTTTGCCGTTGCCATACGTTCACGAAAACCGTGTTTGTTCTTCCTCTTCCTGTTCGAGGGTTGAAATGTCCTTTTCATTTTGCTTTATCTATTTTTTTTGTTTCTTCTTTATTTCGGGGCTGCAAAGGTACAACTTTTTTTGAAAACAACAATAGTATTGCTAAAAAAATTCAAGGCACCCGCATCAAAATATGGTAAAAAAATGTTGCTGACAGACTGTAAGAATGTGCCGTTAGGCACAAAATATTGGTAGAAAAATATTAT
>JAITMT010000429.1 GCA_031277235.1 Tannerella sp. | reverse complement strand
TTACTGTTTTCGGGATTGTTCGTTTTATCCCACGCCTGTTTCAATGCTTCCAATTCCATGATTTTTAATTTTTATAAGTTTGACATATTGACTAATTTTTCTTTTATCCGTTTCAATTTAACGCCTACATTGCTGACGCTCAGTCCGGTAATATCCGAAATCTCCTGATAGTTTTTTTCTTCGAGCCAAAGCAGAATCAGGGAGCGTTCAATCCGGTTCAGCCTGTAAATCAGCGAATACAGTTCTTTCAACTCCGATTCCATGTTTTCAGGCTCAAAAGTGATATCGAAAGACGGCGACAGCGGAACGTGCCGCCTGAATTTCAGGTTTTGCCGCAAATCCGTGATGCACGTGTTGAGCGCCACGCGGTAAATCCAGGTCGAAATCTGACTTTCATGGCGAAACTTCGGAAAACTTTTCCAAAGATTCAGCACGACCTCCTGGTACAAATCCTCCATCGGGGACTGTTCGGAGACGTAAAACGAGCAAACCTTGTATATAATACGCTCATTTACACGCATCAACTCAATAAAATCATCTTCCAAATCCTTGTGTGACCTACTCATTTTTTTAACCGATTTTTTCCCATATTAGTCGCGAATTACGAAAAAAAATTACAAATAATTCCAATAAACTGTTGAGAACTTCAATTTTTGATATATCTTTGTCCGTGAAAAAGTTCTTTTCTATTCGTTTAATCTGTTATCATACAATAAATTGAAGAATTTTTTCTTTACAATTAATTGCAAGTAAACAATGTCCGGAAAATTCCACATACCAGCGTCCAAAACAGGTGATGTACGGTTGTTTGAAGAAGTTTTCAATACGTATTATTCGGTTTTATGCAATTATGCTGCAAGCATCATCAAAGATCAATCCATGGCCGAAGACGTGGTGAGCGACATGTTCCTGAATTTATGGGAAGGACGGGACCATCTGATGATTGAAACATCCTTGAAATCGTATCTTTTCAAAAGTACTTACAACCAGTGTCTCAATGCTTTGAAACACGTCCAAGTGGAGAATCAGTACCGTGACTTTTTTCTTCATCATTCTCCATTATCCGAAGATGGGACAGACTATCCGCTGTCGGGCATCATCGAAAATGAAATCTACGATATTCTGCAAAAAACACTCGAACAACTGCCCGAACAGTGCCGCAAGATATTCATTATGAGCCGGATCAACGGCATGAAGCATGAGGAGATAGCTCAGGAACTGGGCATCAGCATCAATACCGTCCGCACGCAGATCCACAGGGCATTGGAGAAATTGCGTGTCGAACTGAAGGATTATCTACCGTTTCTCTTACCGTTTATCAATTTGTTGGATCCTTACCAACTTGTATAGATTCTTCACCCTAAAGATTTGGGAAAAGGAAGAATTATAGATTTTTTTTAGAATAATTATTCCATTGATTTATATCTGTTTAATACATTTTTAAGTAGCGACCGTATAATTTCTTTCATAATCTTGTCATCCCAAAACCTTTTTCAGTTGTCATATATGCGTAAACGAAAAAAGAATGGATCAACAAGAATCAATCAATAGCGCTGACGAACTTCTGTTCCGCTGTCTCGAAGGAGTTGCCGACGATGCAGAATACGAACAGGCGTGGCAATGGGTACACCAATCACCGCAAAACAGGGAGTATTACGGCAAAGTGCGCGACGCCTGGATAGCAGCCGATCTGATGAAGCCGTCGGACGCGGTCGGACAACGGCAGGCGTGGTTACGGCTCGAGAAGAAGATACAACCGAACAGGATTCGTGGGAAAGCTGTACGCATAAAATATATGAGATGGGTGGCAGCGGCGGCTTTTATTGTCTTTGCCTACATTCTGGGACAAATAACAGCCGGGCATGAAAGCGTGGAAATCGCAACAGGCGAATACACCATCGAAGCGCCCAAAGGCGGAAAATCGTATATGACCCTGATAGACGGAAGCAAAGTGTGGCTAAATGCCGGCAGTACCCTGCATTTCGATCAATCATTCGGAGAACAGACCCGAAAGTTGACATTACTGGGTGAAGCATATTTTGAAGTGGCTCACGATACTCAGCGTCCGTTTATGGTGGAAGCGTCGGGGATTACCATCGCCGCCCTGGGAACAGCCTTCAATGTAAAGGCATATCCCGACGACAACCTGATAGAAACCACACTGGTGGAAGGATCGGTGCGTATCGAAAGTAATGCTCACACCAAAACCGAGCCCGTGGTGTTGAAACCCAACCAGAAAGTTGTGTTCTACAAAGACCCGCAAACTTTGTCCGTTCAGACAAGTTCCGATCAAACGGATGCTACAGCCTCCGCAGACGAACAGGAAAACGTTGCAGCCTCGCAAAGTTTCAGCCGGATCGTGGTATCTAAAGATGTGGATGTGAAAGTATCCACTTCATGGAAAGACAAACGGTGGATTGTACAGGGCGAACGCCTGGACGAACTTGCCGTAAAAATCGAACGCAAATATGACGTCGTTCTTGTTTTTGAAGACCCGGAACTGAAAGACTATAAAATATCCGCTACACTGGAAGAAGAAACCATTGAACAACTGTTGGATGCGATACGTTTCACCATACCCATGGATTACAGGATTGAGCGCAATCAGGTGTATGTAAGAATCAATCAGCAGTTGAAGACGAAATATGACAGATTAATTCAAAATAAATAATTTTTTAATTTTTAACAGGAAACCTATGAAAAAAGCAAAAGCAAAGAGAGAAGAAACCATGAATCCCTTCCCGGGAAGAGACAGTAAAGGACCGGTAATAAAAAAAATATTGCCGTCAAGCAAAAAATAAATAAAAAGTGTTTTACCATGAGACTAATTTTCTTATTTACATGCGTATTGCTGGTAAATATTTCGACCAGCGTATATTCGCAAGACAGAAAGTTCACCTTTTCGGTGGAAGATAAAACCATCAAGGATGTTTTCCGGATGATCGAAAAGGAAAGTGAACTTCGGTTTCTGTACAACGACGATTTCACCGACCTGAACAAGAAGGTGACCATTGATGTGACGGATAACCGGATAGAAAGCATCCTGGATTTGATGCTGAATAAAGCGAAGGTTACATACAGGATACTGGAGAATAACCTGGTTGTGATTACACCGTTGGGGATGGCGATTCAGGATATCACCATCACCGGGACGGTAACCGACGAAGCCGGAGAAACCCTGCCCGGTGTGACGGTATTGATAAAAGGCGCCAACCAGGGGACGGTAACCGATATTGACGGCAGGTATAGCGTCAATGTACCCGATGAAAGCGCCACGCTGGTGTTCTCGTTTGTGGGATATGCCAGCCAGGAATTTGTGATAGGCGCCCGGCGTGTTATCAATGCTACTTTTATTGAAGAATCCCGTGGACTTGAAGAAGTAGTGGTGGTGGGTTACGGTACGCAACGGAAGGTGAACCTTACCGGCGCCGTATCCGTAATCAGCGGGGAGGATATTGCGTCAAAAGCCTCTACCGACATAAGGAGTGCCATGCAGGGACAGTTGCCCGGAGTTTTTGTGTTACGCAATAACGGAAAACCCGGTCAGGAAACAAATACTATACGTATTCGAGGTTTTACCTCAACGAATGCCGCCTCTGCTTTGATCCTGATTGATGGGGTGGAAGGAGGACTTACTACATTGAATCCCGAAGATATTGAATCGATTACCGTGTTGAAGGATGGTGCATCTGCTTCCATATACGGATCGCGTGCCGCTGCCGGCGTTATATTGGTAACAACCAAAAAGGGCGCTGTACAACGCACAGCGGTATCCTACAACGGTTCATTCGGCATCAATGTACCGGGAATGATGCCGGAACGGGTTGCACCATGGATAGAACAGGAAATGATCAACATAGCCCGGTTCAACAATACAGGAGCTCCCGAATATACCCCGGAACAGTCGTCATGGGTGGGTAATCCCAACTTCAATTATTATCCCAACGGGAACCGCTGGTCAATGTGGGGCAACTCAAATTTTCTTCACGAAGGTTTAAATGAATATACCACACAGCAAAACCATTCAGTTTCGGTAAGAGGTGGGAATGAAAAAACAAAATATTACTTTTCGGGCGGCTATTATGCCAAGAATGGAATTCTCAAATACGGTCCCGACGATTATAGGCGCGTCAACCTCCGTTCCTCGATAGATACTGAATTCAATCAGTATTTGGATTTCAATCTGCAAGTATCCTACGAAGAAACCTTATTGAAAGAAAATCCAGCGGCGAGTACAATAATGACAGCATTATACTCCACCCGTGGACGACAACCCATCTACTTACCCGAAGAGGATACCAATGTTGATGGTATCTATAGCAGTGACCTGTTTGATTTTGAAAATCCAATCCAACTTATGAATGAGGCAGGGTTAAAAAAAACACAAAATCAAATCCTTACAGTCAATGCCACATTACGTATCAAAAATGTGATCAAAGGTTTAACGCTTGACCTGAATGCTTCGCGACGGGCTTATTTTTCAAATGGACAAACAAATAGCCGTTACGTTCCGGGCTATGGAAGGAACGGCTTCCTTCGCAGAGAGTACAACAAACCAAACAGTGTGTCCAAATTAAAGGATAACAGTAATCAGGATAAATTGGAAGCATTACTGAATTACGATTTGAAAATGAATCACCACCACATCCACATCCTTGGCGGGGCTACATACGAACAATACCGGAGAGAACAAATCAGCGGCACAGCGCGTAGCCTTCTGTCGAATGATTTCTTCAGTTTCGGTTATTATGCCAATGATGTGGCTACCAATTCGTCACTGGATGACCTCGTGCAACCATGGAAAATGGCATCTCTGTTTGGTCGCCTCAATTACGATTTTGCAGGTCGCTATCTTTTGGAAACCACACTTCGTTACGATGGCAGTTCGCGTTTACCTTCGGGCAGCCGTTGGGGACTGTTTCCGTCGGTATCTGCCGGATGGCGTATCAGCGAAGAAGCATTTTTTGAGAGCGCCCGGCAGATAGTCGGAAATCTCAAACTGCGTGCTTCGTGGGGACAATTGGGCAACAGCAGTATGCTCAATACCATGTATTATCCTTATCTCGGTTTTATTACACCATCCACCTATTGGGGTAATTCTGTTTACTATCAGAATGAAATGGTTTCGACAGATGTAAGTTGGGAAACCGTAACCTCTACCAATCTGGGTGTAGATGTAGGGTTGCTGAATAACCGCTTGAGTCTCACTGCCGATTATTACTGGAAAAAGAATGATGGTATGCTGGCACAACTGAGGGTGGGAAATATCGTCGGCATAGCCGGAGCCGGACTTCCTTACGAAAATGCCGGAGTATTGAAAACCTGGGGATGGGAACTGTCAGCACAATGGCGCGACCGTATCGGAGATGTTTCCTATCAGGTGGGATTTAATATTGACGACAGCCAAAACGAGTTAGTCAGTTATCGAGGCGCCAACGTGATCGCAGCAGGAGCTGTGTCCCGATTAGAAGGTTATCCTATAAATTCTCTATGGGGATACCAGACGGACGGATTCTGGACGAGCCGTCAGGAATATCTGGACTACAAGACGGCAAATCCCGGATACGAAACATTTAATCAGGATGCTAAAATTGAAGGTGGCGATACACGTTATGTGGCACAAGGAAAAGCTGATCACAAAATAGGCATTGGCGGCGGTACTCCGGAAGATCCGGGTGATTTAGTTCTGCTCGGAAACACGTCCCCACGTTATACGTTTGGCATCAATCTGGGTGCACAATGGAGAAGATTCGATTTTTCTATGTTCTGGCAGGGTGTAGGTAGTCGTGAAATTCTTCTCAGTAATGGGTCGATTAATCCTTTTTCTGCTGAGAATTTGATGCCGTGGACGATACACTTAGACTATTGGACGAAAGACAACCCGAACGCTTACTTTGCCCGTCTGGTGGAGAATCAAAGCTACAATTATCAGCCTTCCGACCGATGGCTGCAAAATGGCGCTTATATCAGGCTCAAAAACATTCAATTGGGCTATACGATACCCATTCCCAAAAAGATCATCAACTCTTTGCGTATATATGTAGTGGGCACCGATGTGTGGGAACACACAAAGATGTTGAAAGCATATGACCCTGAAGCGGGAAATAATCAGGATAGAACCTATTACCCGTTTTTCCGTACCTGGACTTTTGGTATTAATTTAACATTTTAAAATATTGAAACATGAAAAAGATCATTTTTATATGCAGCATAATATGTTTGGCGGGTTCATGGACGGGATGCGATGACTTGCTGAACGTTACCCCAGAGACAGACCTCACCGACGACGATTTCTGGAAAACAGAAGTTGACCTGAAAGGAGCCTGTAATCGTTTGTACCAACTCTATCCCACAACGGGTTTACACGATAGCCGCGCCGATGACTGGGTCAGAGAAACGGGTGCCGACAACGTCAGTGCGGGAAGTCGGGCAATACCTGCCGAAAGCAGTGATTGGACAGCTCCTTACAGTCGAATTTTCGTTGCCAACAACATCATCGAAAAGGGCGCCAACGCTCCTGTCAGTGAGAATATACGTAACAGATATGTTGGTGAAGCCTGTTTCTTTCGCGCCTGGTACTTTTTCGAGTTGGTCAGCAAATACGGAGATGTTCCTTTAGTATTGAAACCCTTTACGAGTACCTCGGATCCCGATCTGAAGATGGGGCGTACCCCGCGCGAAACCGTCATACAGCAATGTTACGACGATCTTGAGTTTGCGGCAGAATGGCTACCCACACGTGCCAATATGCAATCGGTTACTGATGAATTTGAACGCCGCCGCGTAACGCGCTCTGCGGCTTTGGCGCTGACGGTGCGCATTGGATTGCACGAAGGAACCATGCTGAAATTTCACGACTTGGGCGCTGAAACGCTTTGGAAAGCCCATTTACAAAAAAGCATTGACGCTTACAACCGGCTCAAGGCAGAAGGTCATCAACTATACACAACAGGCGGGGCATCTGTATCGTATCAGGCTTCGTTCTTGGACGAGAACAACAACACCAACAGGGAAACCATCTTTGCCAAGGCATTCGGACCCAACGGTACTTTCGGCGGAACTTCCGTCCTCAACCAATTCTCAATTTCGTGTAATGATGCTGTTGGAGTTACCCGCTCAATGATTGATCTTTATCTGTATGCTGATGGACTGCCCCGCGAAAAATCGTCATTGGTAGTTAATCCGGAAACATCGTTCAACAATGTGTTCGGTTATGATACCGATGGCGTAACGCCGCTTGCCGGTGGTATGGGCGCACGCGATCCTCGTTTGCCAATGTCTTTCTGGCGGATCAATGATCCGCAGGATACCCCGACGGCACAAGTTGCGGGTATCATTATCGGATGGAGCAGTGCTCAACCTGTCCCTTACGAAACATTCCAGCCTCTTCGTTCCTACGGTTACCATCTCAAAAAATCCGTAGCAGGATCGCTCTTTTTGCCCGGTGACAGGGATTACATTGACCGGTTCGGAATCCGTTGGAGCGAAATGCTAATTTCGTATGCCGAAGCGTTCTACGAAATCAACGGTTCCATTACCGACGCGCTATTGGACGAAACAGTGAACGCTTTGCGTGGACGGGTTGGTTTTAACGCTAAACTGACCAATGCTTTCGTTAGCGCCAACGGGTTGGACATGCGTGAAGAAATCCACCGCGAACGCACCGTCGAAATGATGTGCGAAGACCGCCGTTATGCTGATATTATCCGTTGGAAAATTGCTGAAAGAGTATTGCCCAAAGCAATGTTAGGCGCCAAATTTACTGCCCACGAAGCAACAAACGGTTTGGTGCTGGCTGCCGACCCTACTTTTACCTCATGGCTCACAGACGCTGATGGAAAGTTGGATGGTGTGCAGGAATATGATTATCCGGAGGCGGATGTACGTGTTATAGAAAAGTCCAATACGCGTCGGTTCAATCCCGCCAGAGATTATTTCTATCCGATACCCACTTTTGAAATTGCACAGTCCGAAGGAAATATAAAACAAAACCCAGGTTGGGAATAATCATGAATATCAACATAAAAATAATCGTTCAATGAAAAAGATATTATTCATAATGGCAACAATAGTTGCGTTTGTATTAGCAGGTTGCGAAAGTCATAATATTTGGGATGATGGTCCTCCCGAAATGGAACATGTGTACTATGTTTGTTTCCACAAAACCAATATCCAAACGGATTTTCTGTCGTATGAAGTCGCCCAAAACGGCAACGCAAGATGGAGATTCGGCGCCAACGCCACTGCCGGAACATGGACAACAACCGACGAACAGTGGGTAGCCACTGTTCCATTTCAGTTCCACAGTGAGAGGGTGCGTACCTACAATACGGTAATCTATTTTTGGATTACCAACGACGGCACAAGCGCCTTGACGGCAGGCACGGATTATACTGTGACGCTCGAAAACGGGAGTGCCTTAACGCCAGATGCAAACGGCGCCTATTCGCTCACATGGGCGCAAACCAAAAAGGGTATTCAAAATGTAAAGATCAAACGTTCGGCAACTTCGCCCAACGGAGTGCTTAAAGTCAACGTTTTGAACCCTGCAAATGGAACGCCGAATGCAAGCGATTTATCCACTACGGTCAACAACCAGACAGCGGAATATGAGGTGCGTGGTTTCACGATGGATTATAACAAGACAACCATCACTTTTACCAATTAGAGTTTTAGAAAGAAAGGGCGTTGTCAAACGGGATGACGCCCTTTATTGTGTATTAATTAAAACAAAACACAACATGAAAAAAGTAATAGTTTCCGGCTTCATGTTCTTCATGTTTTTCCACGCTTTTTCCCAGAATACTGATACGAAAAAGCAATTTGACAAAAAATACATTAAATCCACCATGGAAAAGGTTACCATGTGGCAGTTAGCCAACCCCAAACACGAACCGCGCAGTTGGACAAATGGCGCGTTCTATACCGGGGTGTTTGCCGCGTGGGAAACCACCAAATCAAAGCCAATTTACAAGGCAATGATGGACATGGGTGAGGCGGCGAAATGGCTTCCTTTCAATCGCTGGTACCACGCCGACGATGTGGCTATCTGTCAAACCTATATCGATCTTTACCGTCGTGAAAAACGCAGGGAAATGATCCGGGCGACCGTCGACACGCTGGCTAAATTCATGGAAAATCCCTATCCTGTGCGCGGCGTTGAGGTGATCAAATGGTGGTGGTGCGATGCTCTGTTTATGGCGCCTCCCGCCATGGTAAAGTTGGGCGTCACGCTTAAAAACAACGGATATTTGTCAAAATGCGATGAGTATTTCAAGGAATGCTACGATTTATTGTACAATAAGGACGAACATCTCTTTGCCCGCGACTTGAACTACGTGATCAAAAACGACGATAAAGACCGTTACGAAGCCAACGGTAAAAAAATATTCTGGTCACGTGGCAACGGCTGGGTTATGGGCGGATTGGTACGCATCTTGAAAGAATTACCGAAAAATTATCCACAACGACCGTTCTACGAGCAACTTTATAGGGAAATGGCTGTTAAAATAATATCTTTACAGCAGTCCGACGGTCTGTGGCACACCAGCCTGCTTGATCCTGATTCGTATCCAGGTGGTGAAGTGAGTGGTTCCGGCTTTTTTTGTTATGCATTAGCGTGGGGAATCAACAACGGATTGCTGGATAAAAAAATATTCCAGCCTGCTGTTGAAAAAGCCTGGATTGCGCTCAACAGATGTGTGAATGAAGAGGGACGTGTCGGATGGGTACAACCTATTGGGGCTGATCCTCGTAAGAATTTTGATGCCGACAGTTGGGAAGTA
>JAITMT010000248.1 GCA_031277235.1 Tannerella sp. | reverse complement strand
TAAATATATTGCGTAGCCCAATCAAAATGGTCTGTGTGCCAACCTTTGAGTTTTTTTGCCGTGTCGCTTATATAATTTTCAGGTTTTTTATGGTCAATCAGGGCTTGAATTTCGTGCATACTTTCCGTGAGAAAATGCCCGCTACCCGCCGCATAATCAATCAAATATGGCAATAGATTATTTTTTTCGCCTTTTTCCAATTTTTCATTAACGATTGTATCAATCGGCAAACTTTTAATAATGAATTGCGCTATCGGCACAGGGGTAAAAAACTGTCCGGATTCCTGTTTTAAACCCGTAGTTAAAAGCAATTCAAAGAAATCGGATAAATATTGCTGGCGTTTATTGTAACGGATGCGATAGCCTTGCAACAATTCAACAACTTCTTTTACAATTTTGGCGTTTTCGATAAATGATTGCTTGTCAAAAACTTCTTTTATGGCAAACTCGTTGTTTTTTTCAAGGCGTATTTTATAAAAATCTTGTAATAAATCTTTTTTAACGGAGTCGTCTAAATGGTTGTATTTGCGTTCAAATTCTTCTTTTGAAAAGTCGGTAACTTCTTTTTCCAAAAATTCCAACATACCATTTTTGTACAAGTCGGACAAGCGAATGAGAAAGTCCACATAAGCGTTATCGCCGATGGTTTTATCAATTCCGTCAAGCCATTGAAACTTTAGTTCTTCATTTTCTTTGGTTGTTTTTTCGTCGTAAACCTTGCATAAAAACAAGGTAAAAATTTTATTGAACGCATTAGGTTTATCCGAAACCACATTGTGCCGAAGAATTTCAAGAAACTGATTGAAAATCAAACTGCTGTCTTCCTGTTTGATTGGGATTAATTGCTTTGGCGTTAATGCTTTACTTTCAAAATTATACGGTTTTACCCAACTTTCAAAAACGCCGTTGTCTTTGGTAAGTTTGTTCCATTTCTCATAAAAATCTTTTACATCGCCGGTGCGGTAATCGTCTTCGATTTTTACAATTTCGTTGCGGTAAATTATTTCTTTGCCTTTCAATTCGGAAGCGTAAAGCATGATTACATCGGCTTTGTTGCTGAATTTGAAATAGGTAAAAAGTTGTCCACCGTCTTTTTTCATTCGGGCAAATTCCTTGTCAAATTCTTTGCCGTAGGTTTTACACTCAATCAACAAATATTCCGAACCATCGTCGCGGGTTACGCAAATATCCAAACGTCCGGAAGTTCCGTGTCCTGCGCCCCACGTTTTTTCCAAAACAATATTTTCGGGTTTGTAGCCCTTTTCGAGCAAACGGTTCACACATTCCAACACAACAAAGTTTTCAGGTTGTGAAAAATTTTGCGTGGTCTTGCTTTCGGATTGAATTTTATCGCCGTAGTTGATGCTTTCTTTTTGGAAATCTATCTCAATAGAATAATCGTCAGCATATTTTTTTGTAAAAATATCCGATGTGTTTTCTTTTGGCAGAAAACCTAATACGTTGAAAAACTTTTTGTTATCCATAGTGAAAAAGATTCTCTGTTTTTGGTTGCAAAGATATAAATTTTCTTTTAAATATTTACTACTTCGAGTTATTAAATATTTTTCCAATCTCACTCCACCCACAAAACCAATCCTTTAAGATATTCACCTTCAGGATGATAGATATTGACGGGATGATCGGCGGGCTGGGAAAGTTGGTGCAGTATGCGGACGTTTCTGCCGGTTTGCGCCGCCGCGCTGAACACGGCTAAGCGAAAATCTTGCCGACTGACGATTTGCGAGCAGGAAAACGTAAACAAAATTCCGCCTTTTCGTATCTTACTGATTGCTATGGTATTCAGTTTTTGATATCCGCGCAACGCATTTCGCAGGGCATCCCTGTGTTTGGCAAATGCAGGCGGATCCAAAACAATCAAATCGTACTGATTTTCAATGCTTTTCATAAACTCAAAAGCTTCCTCGGCAAAAGACCGGTGGCGCGCATCGTCGGGAAAATTGAGGGCTACATTTTCGTCGGCAAGCGAAACGGCATGAGCCGAACTGTCCACCGAATGAACCGACGAAGCGCCGCCCTGCAACGCATAGACCGAAAAGCCGCCCGTATAGCAGAATATATTTAACACTGAACGGTTTAGGGCATATTTTTTGAGTAAACTGCGATTATCCCGCTGATCAATGAAAAAGCCTGTTTTTTGACCTTTTTTCCAATCTATCAGGAATTTAAGTCCATTTTCGGTTGCTACGCAAGTATCCACGTTTTCCGTTCCAAACAGAAATCCGTTTTCTTCCTGCAAACCGGCTTTGAACGGCAAGGTACCTTCCGATTTGTAATAGATGCTATTTATCTGATTATCAAATATTTTTACGATTGCATCCGCAATCTGCTTCCGTGCATGGTGCATCCCGACGGAATGAGCCTGAATAACAGCCGTTTGTGCATAAATATCTATGATTAGTCCGGGCAGCATATCGCCTTCGCCATGCACCAACCTGTACATATTATTCTTTACAATATCCACTAAACCAAGAGATTGCCGCATTTTATACGCAGTGTAAATTTTGTCCGCCCAAAAGTTACTGTCAATCGGCGTTTGCGCAAAAGACAAAATTCTGACGGCGATACTGCCTATCTGATAATGCCCGACGCCAAGAAAACGATGGTCGGAACCGTAAACTTCCACAATATCACCTTCCTGCAATGTTCCTTCCGTTTTGGCAATCGCCCCAGAAAATACCCAGGGATGAAACCGCAACAGCGATTCTTCCTTTTTGGGTTTCAAGTATAATTTGCTGTATATCACCTGTTTCCTTCCAGATA
>JAITMT010000244.1 GCA_031277235.1 Tannerella sp. | reverse complement strand
GTCCATTTTATAGAGGGACGCTTCCGCAAGCGGTTTGTCGTTCCTGTCCAGTTCGATAACCGCTACTTTCGGTTGTGCGGGAAGATAACCTATCTGTGAAAAACCGATATTGGGTTCTCTTATCCAGCCTGCAACGGCATTGGGTTCGACTGTCCAGGTTAAAACTTTTCCTGTTTTGCCTGCGGGAAGTAAACTTCGGACTACATACCATCCGTTTTGCGCCAATACGCGGCCATCGAAAAGCGCCAAGTCTTCATCGGAAGAGATTTTCACCAAACGTTCGGGAGCATTAGAACCCAAAATAAGGGTACGACCGGTTTCGAGAGGCAACGGTTCGATAAATCGTCCGGTACCTCTGTCGTCGGCAGTTACATAGCCGTTGAACTGTTTGATTTTTTCATCCTTCGGTTTTGTTACACTGTTTCCGGCGGCATAGCGCGGAAAGAGGTTGGGACGCCCATCCATGAGATAGGTCTTTCCCCAATATTGCGACGGCAGAAATTCCAGATTAAATCCGGCTTTACCTTCTAAAAACGAGGGTACCGGTTTGTCCAAATAAACGGATATTTCAACGCCTTTTCCTTTTGCCGTTACCACAACGCGAGATTCAAAATCATAATCGGGATATTGCAGGCTTGACTCAATCGAACCGGTTTCCCTGTTTACCTTGCGATCGGGAATTACGGGAACCAAATCCCACTGTTCGGGAGTGCAGGAAAGCCTTACAGCGCCGCCTTGCGCCGTCCTGACGCCATGGTGAATCAATTCGATGCCGGCGGTTTTTTCATCGTTAAAACCTCCGGTAAACAGGTTGCTGTACACGAGGACGTTCACGCCTTGCGCCTCGAAATAATCGAGATCGTTGAGTTTCAGATTTTGGGCGGAAATATAATTCCAAGCCGGGAATAATACTGCAATTGATAAGATAATTATTACTTTTTTCATGACATGATAATTAAAATTGTTTTATTCGATATTACTTTTCACCAACCTGACGTAGAAAATTCGTCCTGCATGATTTCCTTCTTTTCCCACAAACTTTACTGTTATGTCTGCTTTGGATTTTAACATTTCTACCGGAATTTTATACTCTACATTGACGAACGCATTTTTATTCCATTTATTGGTAATATTTTCCGTAACCAACAACCGGTCGTCAATAAATATATCAAAAGTACGGCTTCCGGTTTCGTTGCCCCAGTAGCGCACCATCAGGGACAAATCTTCTTGTCCCTCTGTTTTCATCCCGTATTGGAAAAAACCTCTTGGGGCGGCATTTCTCCAAAATTCTTCATGAAGTACACCTGTCTGCGTATTCCGTTGTTTCATTAGATGGTCGGCTTCGGGTTGTTGTTCGCCGGTGTTTACGGCATCTATTGTCCTGCTATCCAAGATTAAATTTTGCCGTTCGGTTTCTCTTTTATTTTCAAGCACCCGGTCGTACTCCTTCTGCGTAACCGAAAGCCAATACATCATGTAACGGCTGTCGTGGATATTGCAAAATGGCTCCAGTACCAAATCCTTGTATTTGGCGTCTTGAAACAATCCCGGAACTGTGAAACTGAAAGGTTTTCCGGCAACGACTTGCATATTTTCCAATTTGGATTGTATTTCTTCCCTTGAACCGATCATTGGCGGAGTATCGAAAAGCGAGACCAAAGAACCGTGCGCAATGTGAGACCAACGACCATCATCGGCAATCAAACCTTTCAGATCATCGGTTCCCATCCGGGCGCCCAGAACGATCGGTCCGCGAAGGATTGAGATAAAATCCGGTCTGTTCGGTAATTCTTCGATTGTAATTCTCATCGGGAAATGGATGTCAATCTCATCTCCGTCTTTCCACATCCGATTGATGGCAATATACGATGAAGGCTGCGCATTTGTTGCATAGTTTTTCCCTTGACAGATGACTTTCATTTTATCGGCTTGAACCCACCGGGGAATACGTACCATAACCGTATAGCGTGAAGGTTTTTTCGTTTTGACAGTCAATTTTGAGTTTTCTTCATTGGGAAAATTTGTGTTTTGTATGAGTCTTATTCCTTTTTCTTTCCAATCCAATTCCGAAGGAATAAAAAGATTTACATACAGCGAATCTCCGCAATGAGTGTATATAAACTCACCGTACTTCCCGTGATTTTCCATGCCTGTGCCTACGCAGCACCACATGCCGTTGTTGGGAGAGGAATAATTCCGATAGTGAGCCGGACGTGCCGATGTAAAATAGACATATCCGCCGTGTTCAGGGTGTTGGGTAGAAAAAATATGGTTATACATGGCGCGTTCGTAGTAATCGGCATATTTTGCCTGCGGATTCATGCGGAATAAACCTTCCGTCAATTTCAACATATTATAAGTGTTACAGGATTCGGGACCTTCCCGCTCTTCCATATACGAGATGCAATCTTCATGGGATGGAAAATGTTCTTTACGGCTGTTTCCGCCTATGGAAATAGACCGGTTGTTGACTACCGTTTCCCAGAAAAATTCTCCGGCATGTGTTTGTTGCTTGTCTCCGCTTACTTCTCCCGTTCTCTGAAATCCAACGGCTTTTGGAACCTGTGTGTTGGCATGCTTGTTGTCAAGTTCGTCTTTTGAAACCGACATGCCATCAAACAGGTAATCGTTGCCGAAACGTTTGGCTGCCCACAAATAACGCTCATTATTCGTCATTTGATAAGCATCTGCATATACCTCGTTCATTCCTCCGTATTCCTGCCCGAGCATTGCTTTCATCTGTTCATCGGTCAATGGCGAAATAACAGAAAGTCCCCAATCGCATAATTCGAGAAACATCTCCTTCGCGCTTTCATTCCCTGCATAGAGCCAGGCGTCCCTTAGGCCTGCAAAAGTTTTATGAATATTATACCAGGGCACCCAATAATCCCATACGATTTGAGGATTACCGTTTCTGATTTCATTCCAAATCTTTGTTCCGTTGGGAACTCCGCCCACATAACCATCTCCGTTGGCGTCCTGACATCTTTTCAACTCTGCAAGAATGTATTCCATCCGTTCCTTACACTGTTTATTTCCCGGTGCCGCATAACTGATTGCCAGGGCGCTCAGATAGTGCCCCCCAACATGTCCGTCCAAACCTTGCCAGTTTGGAAAATATTCGGCTTTCTTGGGCAATCCGGCTTCATGGAGGAACGGAGCCAACAAACGGTCGGTATCGTATTGCAACAGTACCTTGATATTCAAATCGCGTGAACGTTTAAAAGGACTGTCTAATAAAGTAACTCGACTTAACGGAAAAGATTTAACGTGATTAATTATTTCAGGGTCAGCAGGTTTAAAAATTAATTGAGAGAAACGATAGATATTATCTTTCCATTCAACAAAATCATGGCGACCATTAGGCGTAATGCGAAGAATATGAGGAATGCCGTTTTCATTCAGGTAGTCGCTCGTTCGTTTACTATTGCTGATGAGGCCGTCCTTATCGCCGCACGAAATCCAGATAAGCTTCATGTTTTTAGCCTGTTGAGGATCGGGAAGGAGTTCTTTCGGTTGCTTGGTGTTGGGTGCGGCAGAAAAAGCGCCCATCCAGGCGAATTGGTCCATATTGGCAAATCCAAAATTGAGCGTCTGACCTCCCCCCATGGACAATCCGGCAATGGCGCGATTCTCGCGATTTTTTATTACCGGATAATTTTTCTCGATATAAGGAATAAGATCATTCAACAGATCCTGCTCGAAAGTTGCAAATGCAGCAACCTTATCAGGCGCAAAAATATTCTCTCCCGGACTATCATCTTTCATTGCCCGTCCGTTGGGCATCACGACAATCATCGGCGCAATCTTGCCCTGCGCATACAGGTTGTCGAGAATGACTTCGGGATGACCTCCGTTCAGCCACTCCTTTTCATCGCCTCCGATACCGTGAAGTAAATACAGTACCGGATATTTGTTACCTTTTGAATAACCGGGCGGAGTGTAAACGCTGGCCTTGCGCTCCGCACCTACCGTTTTTGACGGATAGCTTACGGTCGAAATTGTTCCATGCGGAATATCGCTTTTGGCTACGTCAAATCCTGCGGGAGGCGTTTGTTCGATTGCGTATTTTGCATCTTGTGCTCCTGCATACAAACTGAAAATTAAGAGCAAAAGGGATTGAATTATAAATTTTTTCATGCGATTCTATTTTTAATATTATTAAACGGAAATTCGGCTGTAAAAAAAGAGGCTGTCCAGACTTTTGAGCAGCCTCCACAATTAAATTTGAGTAGATTAAATTGCTTATCTTTTGTCGGCGCTAATGTCGCGTCCGGCTAAGCCGTTGGCAAGTCCGCCGTACGCAGGTTTTCGGATAAAATTAAACGTCCACAAGCCGATGGGCTGGTTTTTTCGCCAGGCGCCTTGAGTATCGGGGCTGTCAAAGGGAATAAATCTCCGTTTGAGGCATAAGACCGTATCTTTATCAATTGCCTGCATGGTTACACAAAAGAACAATTCAACCGCAAGCATAAACAGTTTTGTTTTTCTATCTCTTTTCATATTATCGTATCATAATTTTTTTTGATCTTACGCTTCCGTCCGACATCAGACTTTTCACGATATAAATTCCTTTTAATTTATTATTTACAGGATAAACTCTTTGCCCCAATATAGTATAATATTCTTCCGACAATATGGTCGGTGCGTCATTGATCTTTCCAATGGAAGATTCGTTGTCGCTGTTTTTTGCAAAAATAAGCGTTGTGATACTTGAAAGGCTGATAGAAACTTCCGGGTAGCGGGTTGCTTCCTCAAAATGGATCGTGTTTTCCGACCTGTTTGCCGTTTCTGTCGTGGTAATACTCTCTCCTCCGGTGGAATAGAACGGTAAATCAACCGTCAAAGAATAGATGTTGTTCGAAGGATTAATAACAACAACAATCACACTGTCGCCGTTTGCGGACAAATAAGACGAGCCGTCCAATATATGGGAATCGTCATTCCACGTACTTTCTATGCGGGTAGTGCCGGTAACATATTGTGCGTAATGGGAAAGAATATGGCCGCGTTTCGTTACGACGCCGTTTTGAGTTCCGTACAGTCCGTCGCCCAACATTCCGTAAAAACGTTTGGAAGCATAATGTATCCAGGCGCTTACATTCGAAAGCATACAGGTGTTTACAGACTTGGCAAAAGTAAAGGCATCTGTTGCCCATTGGAAGTTACGGGCGGGAATGGTAGAGTTATCATTCCAGTTAATCAGATATTCCGTCATCCAGACTTCTTTCCCTTTTTCCGCCATTTTTTTATGTGCAGTTCCGACGCCTCCGTACTGATGTCCAGCATAAATATCAAACCGGTCAATCACATCATCGGCTATCAAGGCATTTATATAACTTTCGTTTGATAAGGCTACCGTTTCAGGCACTATGATTTTACAGTTAATGGAGGAACAATGCTCTTTCAAAAATTTGGTTATCTGCGCAGGTGTCCAACGGCAACCATCGTAAGATACATTCCAATCCGGTTCATTTTGAATGGAGATGGCGTCGAGTTCTACGCCGTTATTCCGCATAAGGGTTACAAAGCGATTCAGATAAGCGGCATAATCTCCATAGTTATCCTCTTTCAGGGAACCGACTCCTACCGTACTGTTGTTTGTTTTCCAAGCGGCAGGCATTGACCAGGGAGATGCAAAAACAATCAATCCGAGCGATTTCGCCAATTTAACCGCAGCTACTGCCTGTGACCAAGTGTTTTCGTTGCTTGAGATGTAGATACGCATGATGTTGTATTGCGTTTCACTGTCTTTTCCCCAGATTTTTCTGATTTCAGACTCCGACATGTGATTATAAGCAAATTGCGGACTGTTCACGAATCCTCCAAATCCGGTTATTTTCTGGTGAATAATTGTAGCATTAGTTCTGACGGACGCCGTCCTTGTTTGTGCCTGTGCGAAATTTTGCAACAGAATAACCGCACAAAGTAAAATTGTCGGTTTGATGAATTTATTGTGTTTCATAATATATGTGCATTAAATCATTCTTCTACTTTCCTTAATAAAGAAGGCTGCCAGAAAAAGGGGCAAACAGCCTTCCAACTGAAGAAATTAAAAACGTAGTTATTTAACATCGGCACTTATGTCACGTCCGGCCAAGCCGTTGGCAAATCCGCCGTAAGCGGGTTTTCGGATAAAATTAACCGTCCACAAGCCGATGGGCTGATTTGCCCGCCATCCGCTGCCTGCCGGACTATCAAAGGGACTCCAGACGGTTATTCCGGCGCGTTGTGCTGCAGGAATATGCTCAAAGTATTTTTCCACGACAAACCGATAAAGTTCCCCTTGCGCCTTGTATTGTTCCTGCGTGGCATTCGGAGTGGTTATTACCGGATTTCCGCCCAATCCCATGTCGAGTTCGGTAATCTTGATTAATTTTCCGGTAGCGGCAAGCAACTTGTACATTTCCACGATTTTATCCCTGTCCGTATCCAGACTGATGTGCATCTGGGTGCCGATACCGTCCACGCGAACGCCTTTGCTTTCCGTATCCTTCACAAATTGAATGATACCCTTGCATTTATCCATGCTGTATTCCAGATTGTAATCGTTGATGAAGAGTTTGAGATCTTCGCCGCCATACTTCCGTGCAAACTGAATGGCTATCGCCGCAACGTCCCTGCCCAGATAGTCCTGCCAGTAAAATTCATTGGCGGCAAGGGTTCGTCCGACGCTTGTTTTCAATTCGTAGGGTTTGCCGTCGTCCATCGGCTCGTTCATCACATCCCAATCCTTCACATAGTCTCCGGCAACTTCCATGACGCCTTTGATCCACCGCTCCAGTTCCGCCGTGATAATATCCTTTTTTTCTTTCGCCGTTTTCTCGACGAAGAGTTTGTCGCCCGATTCGGGTCTCACCCGTCGAAAAGTGACGTTGTCAAAGAAAATGGTACCGTCAAATTCGCCGCAATCAAACAGAAAACGGTCGGCATTTTCGCCTGTAATCGTTGTTACGAGCGTAACTTCAGTCCAGTCATTCGTCATGTTGACGACCCCGAAATTGCCGCGTCCTGCATAATCGCTTTTCTGCTGCATTCCGGCGCTGACGGTTCCCTGTTTGCTTGCCTTAATATGCAGATTCAAGACGTATTGCGAGCCGTTTTGCAAAGCAACCGGAAAATCATAGGCGACCTGGGCATTCCACGAAGCGGCAACTGCCGGATTGGTGAACTGCATCGCATAATCGCTGTCGTAACCTTCCCCCTTCTCCGTTATTCCCCGCGTGGAATTGTTTCCCCAACTGTTCCAGCCGCCGTCGCCGCTTTCAAAACCGGAATTGCCTATCAGGTTTGACTCCAGCAATTCGTCGTTCAAAGCAATGGTCGGCGCTAAGAGACTGTTGAGGTAACTTGCCCGTTGTTGCGAGTGCCAAACGAGGGTATGTCCGTAAACCGCGATGCCCGCTTCCCTTGCCACTTTCAACAGATTGGCTACATTATCCAAATTCAGTTTACCGCCAGATTGCACAATGGCGTCGTGTTTCATTTCGTTACCCGGCGTAATCTGGTCGAAATTGGCGGTCAACAGTTTATAGATGTCGCCTTTGGCAGTATAGTCAGCTAACAGAACGCCTGAACCCAATTTGAATACGGGATTTGCCGCATGGTTGATGTAGGTTTTCAGGTCGGCGTATGCGTTCAAGTTTAAATTTGGATTTGGATTCGGATCGGGAGATTCCGGTTTTGGCTCAAGTTGTACTATCCTTGTTGACGGGTTGTCATCATCACACGAAAACATAGCGATGAGTAATGTAATGCAAACGAGTGATATTTTTATATACTTCATGATTGATTTATGATGCATGATTATTTTCCTCTGTGACTCTCTGTACGGCTCTACGTAAATTATTTTATTACATAGAGCAGCACAGAGGTTTCACAGATGTTACACGGAGGTAATACGGAGATTTCCTGATTTATTCCGTGCTTGTTTCCTTTCCGGCTAAGCCGTCGGCAAATCCGATATAGGTATATTTTCTATCAAAATTACCATACCACAAACCGATATAACTTATTGATTCTAAAGAATTCCAATGGGTGATACCGGCGCGTTGAGAAGACTGTATAATCTCAAAATACTTGAGCAGAATAAAGTTATAGTACTTCGACATCGCTTTTTGCTGTTCAACAGACACATTGGCTGTATTCATCGCTGCTCCTTCCGCATCGGTTATTTGCATATCCAAGGCAGAGATTCTGATTAATTTACCTGACTCTTTCAGTGAGTTAAACATTATCGTAACTTCGTCTTCATACACCTTTTGCGTTGCGGGGTTCAGCGAATATATCATGTGCATTCGAACGCCTATACCGTCAATTTTGGTTATACCGTCGGATTCCCAAAATTTGACCATATCTGTCAGACCCTTGCATTTATCGGCATTTGCTTCTAAACCGTAGTCATTGACAAAAAGTTTGAGATCATTACCGCCGTGCTTACGTGCAAGCCGGACTGCTTTACGAACGTATTCCCTACCAAGATAATCCTGCCAATAGAAATCGGTGCCGGTCGGATCGCCCTTTAATTCAGACGGATTGTCATCGTCCATCGGATCGCTTACAATATCCCATGATTTCACTTTCCCATCGCAGGCTTGCATCATGCCCTGAATATACAATTCCAAAGCGTCCGTTAAGATTGCGTCTTTCTCGGCAGGCGTTTTCTCTACGATTTGTACACTATAAGTCGGACTGCTACCGATTTCCCATGTCATGGCAATATTATCAATGTAATAATTTGCATCGCCGCTTCGCGTACCCACTCTGAGCGTAAATTGGGTAAGCATTTTTTCGGCGTCCGTTAAATTCAGATTGGATAGCGGTAAAACGGTCAATCCTCGACCCCAATTGTTGTCGGGATTGCCAAAACTGGCAACATTACCGTAAGTAGCTTC
>JAITMT010000235.1 GCA_031277235.1 Tannerella sp. | reverse complement strand
GAAACGGGCTTGCAGACGCTCGAAACACAGTTGAAAGCCGCCATCGAGGAATGGGAGTTGATGTACGTCCTGAAATCGCCGATGGACGGTAAGGTTACATTCACCGGTTACTGGACGGAAAACCAGAATGTTACGGCGGGTAGCGAAATCTTCTCGGTTGTGCCAAATGCAATTGCACACTCCACTCTCCACACTACAAACTATGTATTCGGCAAGGCTCTGTTACCCATCGCACGCAGCGGAAAAGTGAAAGTCGGTCAGAAAGTGAATATCCGCCTGGAAAACTTCCCGGAAAACGAATTCGGAATCTTGCAGGGGAGAGTGAAAAACATATCATTAGTGCCGGTAAGCGCAGGACAGACGGCAACAGGCAACGGCACAGCATTTTATACCATTGACATAGAATTGCCAAATAGTCTGACGACTACCTACAAAAAACAACTTCCCTACCTTCCCAACATGCAGGGACGCGCCGACATCGTTACCGAAGATATTTCGCTGCTTGAACGGTTTTTCCTGCCGCTGAAAAGGATTTTGAGCGAAAGTCTGTAATTTTTCAGCGAAAAAATACTATCTTTGCAGCATGATACTTGAATATTATAAATATATTGTTATCAGGTTAATAACAGGTAAAATGAAGTTTTTCACTATTCCTTTATTATTTTTCTGTTTTGATGCCCAATCTCAAGAACTCTCAAAACCGGAAAATCCGGCAATATCGTTCCGCAATCAGTTATCCGTTTTTCCACAGGAGAAAATTTATCTGCACACTGACAAACCCTTTTACATTACCGGAGAAAAAATATGGTTCCGCACACATCTTGTGAATGCTGAAAACCATATTCCCGCTTCGGCAAGCCTATATGTGTATGTCGAGATGTTCAATCCGGTGGATTCGCTGATTAGCCGTGTAAAGATACGCAACAGCAACGGCGCTTATTACGGATACATGGATATTCCCGAAGACATTCCGGCGGGCGACTATACGCTGCGCGCCTACACAAACTTTATGCGCAATTTAGACGAAAATTACCTTTGTACCAAAACCATTCGCATCGGAAACCCGAAAAACCTGCTGCATGTTGAACCCAAATTTTCTTTCGGGGAAGATGGAACAACCAATGTGGATTTCAGTTTCTTCGATTCCCCGGAGGGAAAAACGGTTGTTCCCAAGTCGTTACAGATGAATATCAACAGCAACGAAATGAAGGCTCTGGAGGTTAAGCCGGACGGTACGGCAGGCGTTAATTTCAAAATGCCCGTCAACGCATCCAAAAGGGTAATGCTGCTTGAAGCGGATGATCCGCTCTATCCTGCCCGGCAATTCATTCAAATACCTGCTTCCGATACTGATTTTGATGTAACTTTCTACCCCGAAGGCGGCTCATTGCTTCAGGGCGTTGGCTGTCGGGTAGCATTCAAGGCGCTGATGTCGAACGGACGTCCTGCAAATGTGGAAGGCGTCCTGTATGATCAGCACGGGAATGAACGGGGAAAGATAAGCACCGGTTATATGGGAATGGGAAGTTTCATTGTTATTCCTGAAGAAGGAACCTCCTACTATATGGTTTGCACGAACGACGGACAAAAGACGAAACGCTTCGAACTGCCTGCCGCCCTGAAAGAAGGTTATGCCCTTTCCGTCAATAATAAAAACAATATTTACGTTTCAGTATTAAAGTCAGCGACGGATGACCGGCACGAAACGCTATACCTGCTGGCTCATGTAAGAGGCACGGTGTATTATTCGGAGCGATGGGACGAAAGCAGGGAATTTATTGCACTGCCCAAAAAACAGTTACCCTCCGGCGTACTCCACCTTGTACTGTTTGATGCCGGTCTGAATCCGGTCAGCGAACGGTTGGTGTTTGTCAACAATGACGATCAGGCGCGGCTAACGTATGAGAACGACCAAAAAAGTTTTGTTGTCCGCTCGCCGGTGAACAGCCGGATAACGCTGACCGATCATGATGGAAATCCGCTGTCGGGCAGTTTTTCCGTATCGGTTACCGCCGATAATGCAGTAACCGCAGATACGGTTTCAAATATTTTGACGCATCTTCTGTTGACTTCCGACCTGAGAGGGAACATCGAAAATCCGGCGGCATATTTCACGGATGACAGGTCAATGGAACTGGATATGCTGATGATGACACAGGGATGGCGGCGTTACGATATTGTAGCGATGGCTAAGGGACAATTTGCCCATCCTGCGATTCCGATAGAACGCAGCGCGGAAATATCCGGTGAGGTAAAGGGTGGATTATTCTTAAATAAGCCGTCCAGAAAGGCTAAAGTATCTATCGTATCATCCGGCGCATCCTGTTTTGATTTATTGGAAACGGACAGCGAAGGCCGTTTCAGTTACAAAGGATGCGACCAGCCGGACAGTACCGAATTTATTGTTCGGGTCGTTAGCAAATCCAACACTAAACATGTAATGCTGCACGTTGACGCAGATACTTTTCCCGAATGGACGTTTCCGATACGGACCTCTGCTGAAATCGAACAGGAATCATTTCAAAAATATGTGGAACAGGCAAAAGAACAGGATGAAAAGTATAAGGAGGATAAATGGACATTGTCTCTGCCGGAAGTGACTGTTACTGCGCGGCATATCCCCAAGAGCGTTGTCAGAGCCAGTTATATTGTTGATGAAAAACAAATAAGAAAGTTTAATGATTTGAAATGGGTATTGAATACTATTCCGCGTGTTCAAGCGGGAGGAACGGTTCTTTATTATGGTACTCCTATCCGTAAACTTACTGTTGATGACGAAATCAATGAACCTTTTGTGTTTGAAAGCTTTTTTATTTCTCAAATGTTATGGCGAATAAAAGTAGAAGAAGTGAAAAGTATATATTTTTCAATTATACATGAAGGTATGCCGTTGGGTTTTGGTCAAACACTTCCACCGGAAACGGAACTTGTAATTATCTGTAAAAATATTTATGACGTCTTTGAAAGGAAAGAGAACAATTTCAAATTAATACAGCCCCTGGGGTATCAAAAACCGGTGGAATTTTATGCGCCCAAATACGATACGCCCGAAGCACGGGAGGAGGAAACATTGGATATGCGCACCACTACTGTCCACTGGCAACCCGATGTCCGTACCGACAGTTTGGGAATGGCTGCATTCGGATTCTATACGGGTGATACCGAAAGTTCCTGCACGGTAGTAATTGAAGGAGTTACAGCAGAGGGGAAGATTATCAGACATGAAGAAAAAATATTGAGGGTTGAGAAGTGATGAATAAATGCAGCGGAAAGGGATGCCGTTGGAAGTGAAAATACCGGACGAAGAGGACAATCTGTTCGTTGAGATTTATAAGTTCAAATGAATTGCCGTCATTGATGGAATGAAACAGATGTCGTATTTGCTTGCTACCGAGTTTAAAATCAGGTTTTAATCAGAACTTGTCAGCACTGTTTGTGGGGAGAGGTAGGGGAAGGTCTCACATACATTTTGATGCGGCAATCCGGAGGAACAAACGCCAATTCATAAAAAATAATTACCTTTGTCCGTCAAAAACAACAATCGGTGAAACGAATTATTATATTTCTCTGCCTTTTCATATGGACGACGAGCCTGTTTTCCGCTCTGGAAGCACAGGAAAGGAGTTATACGCTAAACGGTTACATACGCGACGGCGGCACCGGCGAAGACCTCATCGGAGCCTCCATTTCGGCGGACAATTCGCGTCGCGGAACGGTAACTAACGTTTACGGCTATTACACGTTGAGCCTGTCGAAAGGAACGCATACGCTGACCGTTTCCTACTTGGGTTACCGCTCTAAGGAAATAACGGTAGAACTGACCGCCGATACAAGGTTGAACATTGACCTCGAGACAGATACGAAGGAACTTGCTGAGGTAGTTGTGTCGGCTGAAAGTCACAATGCCAACGTGTCGAAAGCCGAAATGAGCGTGGAGAAACTGTCTGCCAAGACCATCAAGTCCGCGCCTGCCCTGCTGGGCGAGGTTGATGTGCTGAAAGTCATTCAATTGCTGCCCGGCGTGCAGTCCACGTCGGAAGGTTCGTCGGGTTTCAGTGTGCGGGGTGGAGGCTACGACCAGAATCTGATTCTGCTGGACGAAGCCGCCGTTTACAGCGCCTCCCATCTGATGGGGTTCTTTTCAGTCTTCAACAACGATGCGATCAAGGACGTAACGCTCTATAAGGGAGACATTCCCGCTTCTTTCGGCGGTCGCCTTTCCTCGCTGCTCGACATTCGTACCAAGGACGGAAACAGTCAGCGCTACGCCGTAACGGGAGGCGTAGGACTGATTTCCAGCCGCATTACCGCCGAAGGTCCTTTGGGCGACAAGGCTTCCGCCATCGTGTCGGGTCGCCGGACTTACGCCGATGTTTTTCTCCAGTTCTCCGGCGAAGAGGCGCAGCGCAATTCCACGCTGTATTTTTATGATATGAACGCCAAGGTAAACTACCGCGTGGACGATAACAACCGCATTTTTCTGGCGGGTTATTTCGGACGCGACAGGTTTGCTTTTTCCGAGTTGGCGGGGATGGATTTCGGCAACAAGACGCTGACGGCGCGGTGGAATCATATTTTTTCGCCGAAACTGTTCTCCAATTTCACGCTGTTGAGCAGTTGGTACGACTATTATCTGAAGAGCGAAATCAGCGACCAACTCGGGCAGGAACTGAAATCGGGACTCCGGGATTACGGTTTCAAAGCCGATTTCAACCTGGTTCCCAACACGGTGCACAATCTGAAATTCGGCTACAACTTCACGTTTCACAGTTTCGACCCGGGCGAGGGAGGAGGCGTCGGGGAAGAATCCATTTTCGGTCGCATTTCGTTTCCCGAACAGTATGCGTTGGAAAACGTTGTTTATGTGTCGAATGAAACGAATCTGAACGACAAACTCAAACTCAAATACGGCTTGCGCTACACCGGTTTCGGGAATCTGCACAAGGGCAAAATCGTACATCATCAGCAACAGTTGGAGCCTCGCGCGGGTTTGACGTATATTTTCAACGATTTCAATTCGGTAAAGGCGAGTTATTCGCGAACGGCGCAATTCATACAGTTGGCGTCCAATTCAACGTCCGGCTCGCCGCTCGATTTCTGGTTTCCCGCCTCCGAAAACGTAAAACCGCAGAAATGCGACCAGTTTGCCGCCGGCTATTTCCGGAATTTCGCGTCCGATACCTACGAACTTTCGGCGGAGATTTACTACAAAAATTTGAAAGACGTGGTGGATTTCCGCGACCATGCGCAACTGATGCTGAACGAAAATCTGGAGGAAGAACTGCGGTTCGGTCGCGGCTATTCCTATGGATTGGAGCTGATGCTGCGGAAAACTTCGGGCGCGTTCAACGGCTGGATAAGTTACACGTTATCAAAGAGTATGCGAAAAATAGAGAGCATCAATAACGGCAATTGGTACCGTTCGCCCTACGACAAGCCGCACAATATTTCGACCCTGGCAAGTTACGAATTTTCTCCCCGGTGGACGTTTTCGGCTTCGTGGGTATATGGCAGCGGAACGCCTGTAACCTATCCCACGGGGCGTTTTCAGGTGGAAAACAGTTATGTCCCCATTTATTCCGGGCGAAACGAATACCGTTATCCGGCTTATCACCGTCTCGATCTTTCGGCTACGTGGAAATTGTCGCCTCCGGACAGGCGTTTCAGGCACGAGTTGAATTTCTCGCTCTACAATGCCTACGGACGCAAAAATGCCTGGACTATCCTTTTCCGTCCCGAGGAAGATAATCCCGACGATCTCTACGCCGAAAAGGTTTATCTTTTTACCTTTGTGCCTTCAATTACGTGGAATTTCAGTTTTTAATCATGAATACAAAAATTCGCCCCCTTGCGCTGTTATGCCTTCGCGCCTTCGCCCTGTTTTTCCTCTTTTCCGCCTGCGTGGAAAGGATAGACATCAACACCGAAGCCTCTCCGCCGCGCCTGGTGATTTACGGTTTCATCACGACGGATACGGCGCAACATGCAATCCGCATCACCCGCTCGACGGGATATTTTGTTACCGAAAAACCGGAAGGCATCCCGCAGGCGACCGTCAGCATCGGTTATGACGATAAAACGATTGAGTTGAAAGAATCGCCGATGGAACCGGGATTGTATCTTACTTCGTCCCATATTTTCGGAATACCGGGCAAGACTTACACGCTTCATGCTTCCCTCGATTTCAACGGCGACGGAGATTTGGAAGACTACGAAGCGACTTCATTCCTGCCTTTCCCGGCGACGCTTGATTCGGCGGCGGTAACGCCTTCCACGCTTGTGAACGATTTTCTTCAGGTCGTTATATGGGGAAATCTGCCGGAGGAAAGCAGCAACAGTTTCGGCTTGCACCTCTATCACAACAATGTGCTGATGAACGATTCCCTGCAGGGTTTCCGCATTTTTCAGGATGATTTTGTCGTGAATAAAAAACTCATTGCCCTGCCCGCGTTTCAGTTAGACCCGGAAGATGAAGATGAAAAACTGACGTCCGGCGATATTCTCACGGTGCAGATAGGAAGTTTCACCACCGAATATGCCGATTTCATCGGGAATGCCCAGCAGGAAATGCGTGGTCCCGTTCCGCTTTTCGGCGGTCCGCCCGCCAATATTGAAACCAACATCCGCTGTATCTCCCCCGGCTTCCAACCGGAAATATCGGGTTTCTTTACGGCTTATTCTTTGGATCGGGTTTCGACGGTTTATGTTGGAATACGCTGAACTGTGATGTTTGGGGATTTTGTATGATGATTGATGATTTTAGCAGGATGATGGGGTGGATTATAATCTTTGAATCTTCAAATTCTCAAATCCGCGAAGCGGGGAGGACGGAAATTTAACTCTGACAGGGTTTGGTAACCTGTTAGAAATCTTCAATAGGCTCATCCGTTCAAAATAAATTGGGTATTATTGGGGCATTCCGTAGGGATGCACTTGTTTTTCACACGATAATCATCGCACCCTGAAAATAAATTTACAATTATTTGCAAAAAAAGTTGCATTTTCTTTTGTTTGTTTAAAAATAGTGTCTATCTTTGCGCGCGGGAAACAACATTATAAGTCGCCATGCCTTACACAAATTCCGACATAAGAAACCAAACCGGTACCGCTGCAAACGACGCATTTGCAGAGGGTTTGCCGGCCTTTACCCCCGGGCCCCGGGCGCCCGGGTG
>JAITMT010000197.1 GCA_031277235.1 Tannerella sp. | reverse complement strand
ATTTTCAGCGAGTATCCGGATGCCCGCTACGAAGAATTGATGGAACGGCACACGGAAAATTTCAAAAGAAACGTGAGAAACAGAAACAACTTCCTGGCAAAAGAAACGTTGTTGTACATGAGCATCAATGAAGCGCCAAATGAAGAAGCCATAGAACTCTACCGGGAACAGTTGATTCCGCTCGATAAGGCGAAAAATCCTTTTTTCCTCAGCAGGGATTATGAAAATCTCTCTTTCCTGTACACGGAAACCGGTCAGCACCGGCAGGCAACCGAAGCGATGAACGAAAGCATGAAGTATTACAAGGAATTTGTCAATGCCCAAACGGAAGAACAGCGCCAACTCGCCGAAGTGAAGTTCGAAACGGAAAAAAAGGAAAACGAACTGCGGCTCGCCGAAACAAAAAATATGCTTTTCCTGAGTTTCGGAATCTTTGCCATCAGTCTCTCCATCTTCCTGGTCATCTACTTCGTCAAACGCCACACGAGAATCCGCCTGGAAAAGGAAAACGCCGAACTGCAACGGAAAATAGCCGAACAGCAGGCGAAACGGAAAGAATATGAAGTCGAAATGACGCAAAGGAAACTGGAGGCTTCCGGCATGCAGGTTGCGAAAAAAGACAAGACACTGGAAAAAATATCGCAAAAAACCGAAGACAGCGAAATCAAAAAACTGATCCGCGACGACAAGGCAGGCGACAAATCCTATGACGATTACAGCAAAATCTTCGGAGAAATTCACCCCGGCTTTTTTGAAGCGCTCAACAATAGAGCCGACCCGCAAAAACTGACAGCACTCGAACAACGCTACTGCGCCTATATCTACATGCACAAAAGCAACAAGGAAATAGCAGACGAACTGAACATCACCCAAAATACCGTCAAAAGCAACAAAAGCGAACTGAAACGGAAATTGAAAATAGATAGAAATACGGATTTTGAGGAGTTTCTGCGGAATATTGTTCCGTAGAGGGGGGAAAGCAAAAGGCGGAGGAGAAAGGCGGAGGCAAAGGCGGAGGGCAAAGGCGGAGGAGAATTATGTCGAAAGAGGGGAATCCATCCGGCGTAATTCCCCTCCCCCTTGCGGGGGCGGGGGGGATTGGGTGGCGCGGAGTGACAGGGTGGTTAAGGCAAGATTTTCAGATGGTTGCACGAAAACGCCGGAAATGAACGTTTCGGTAAGTCAGACGTAAACGGCAGTTACGTCCCGTCCGCAGCGCTTTACAACAGTTTGCAGAATAAAATTACTTCCAACATTGACGATCTTTTGCCTGCAAACCTCAAACAGCAAGGCATTTCATTGATTCCCGAAGAAGAATATGTTCATCCTCGCAAAACGGAAAAACTGACGGCTGCGCCCAAAATACCCGGCGCCATGCAAAAAAGCCAATAATTATACCTACATTTGCAACCGAAAAAGAACCCGTAAACAAAAAGAATATGAGAAATATAGTAAGAAAGGAAGACGCCGTTTCGAGGCAGTTTTTGGGAGTTGATTTCGTTGTGCTTGCCATCGGAAACGATACGATGATTACAAAAATGTCGTACAAACCAACCGACAATGTTCCCTTCCACAAGCATCCGAACGAGCAAAGCGGTTACGTCATTTCGGGCAAATACAAATTGAAATTCGGCGGAAACGAACACCTGTTGTCCGCGGGCGATTCCTATTCAATCCCCGCCGACGTGGAACATACCGTCGAAATCATTGACGCAGGCGAAGTGATAGAAATCTTCACCCCGATCAGGCAGGACTATTTGTAATCTCCGCATAAAAACGGTATTTTATAGATAAATTCGCAATAAAATTGAAAATAAAAATGAAAAAGACAATAATTATTCTAACGATATGCAGCCTGTTCGGCTGCCTGGTTTATTCGCAAATTGAAAAAAAGACAAAAACGATGGCGGAACAAAAAACATACCCGAAAGCGCTGGTGAATTTTGACGATTTCAAGGATTTGACGTCGGAAGTGGAAAAACACCGGCAATCGAGATTAGTCAGTCTGGATGATTTCCTGAAAATGAGTCGGGAACCCAACACGATTATTTTGGATTCGCGCTCTACTTTCCGTTATGAACGGAAACATTTGAAAGGCGCTGTGCACTTGAGTTTTACCGATTTCACCCAGCGCAATCTGGAAGAACTCATACCGGACAAAGAGACCCGGATACTGATTTATTGCAACAATAATTTTGACGGAGACCAGATTGATTTTGCGTCCAAAATGGCAATGCCGGAAAGTCTGCCGGAAACACAGATCCTGACCAACAGAAAACCCGTCATGCTGGCTCTCAACATCCCCACGCACATCAATTTATACGGTTACGGTTACAGAAACGTGTATGAACTGGACGAACTGGTAAACGTGAACGACAAAAGAATTGAATTTGAAGGAACGGTAGTTTTGAAATGACATGCGAAGTGCATCAAAATACTTCATTCTTTTTGCGGCAATACTTCTTGCAACAGGATGTGTTTCCAAGAGAATCAGCACATTGACCGCCCGTTATTCCCCGATTCCGCAAACAGCCAAGGAACTGGATATTCCCAAATACGATGCGAAACACGCCTTGAAGGGCTATCCTTATGTCTATTGGCATTTTTGCAAACAGAAGGAAAAACAACTCGGTTTGGAGAGCGCCGAACTTTCCGGCGACAGCCTGATTTTTCGCGTATGGATCACAAATCCTGCCGGAGAAAAGGATCAGCCTCATGGATTGATCGAAATAAAACACGACGCCGAAGGATGGATCGCCAATCTATATGCCCTATCTGTGGATTTTGACGCGAATAATCTTACCGAAACGGTTACGCAGTTTGAACAAATGGAAATTGTCCCCAGGGATGACTGGGACTTCATTATGGAAAACCTTTTTCAACTGAAATTTGACAGTTTGCCGACCGATGAATCCATCCCCGGTTATTATGAAAACGATTCGGGTTACGACAACAATTTGCCGACCTATTCTTTTGAGTACGCCACAAAAACACAATACCGTTTCTATCAATACAATAATGCCGAAGAAAAATCGGAAAAATTCCGGCAGGCAAAAAACGTCCTGAAAATCCTGGAATTGCTGGACGGGGAACTTTACTGGAGTAATTTTCTGGAAAATCCATTTCCGCCGCTTCCACAGGAAGAGGAAATAGAAGAAATTGAAGAAGATTACGGGGAATATGACGAACCTGTCGGGATACTTTATGACTGGCGAATTGACGCAGGCGCTTTCATTCCGTTGGGTAATCTGACAAATACCTTGAGTCTGAGTCCAACGTTTGGATTTTATGTCGGCACGCCCTTGACCGAAAAGTACAGATTAGATTTGGGAATGAGTTTTGTGATTCTCGTCAATTCCAGGCAATTGGAATACCTTTTGCCCGATACGGCATTGTCGGGAAGGGCAAGTTTTAACGGAACCGTGGGACTTTGGCTAACCAGAACAGATATAAAAGAAAATTGGATTTTTGACAGCAAAATAGGCGCGGGCGCAGGCTTTTTGCAAACGGACATTCCCAAGGAAGATCCGGAATACGAAGAAAGTCAGTGGTATAGCGCCGAGACATTTTTTCTGGGTCTGGGGGCAGGCATTAGAAAAAACAGGCTCGGATTATCGCTTGACTATTATTTTGTCCCGTACAACGCTTTCAAAAAGAACTTCAAACCCGGCTTTGGAAGCCAGTATTTAACGGTCGGTACCTATTATGTTTTTTAGAGGAAATAATTCATTTTTGTTTTGTCCATGAAACAAAAAAGCAGTAATTATATGTTTTCCTAAAATAAATGTGTACATTTGTACGTTGTATATAAACCGACACTGACAGATTATAGCGAAATAAATATTACAAAACATAATTCAAAGGTTGCGCCCGACACGAATCAGGGAGTTGAAAATGAAAAGACATTTACTATTAATTATCATCGTTTTTACCGGAGTCAATGGAACGGTAACCGCCCAGGAAGCAGACGGGAAGATTGGCAATTTAATCAATCAAACAGACTGGTTTGCATTGGCGGAAGAATATCCCAAACTGAAAGGCGAAATGCAGTCTGAAACGCTGAAACACTTTTCAGAGGCTATGATTGGACTTTATTTCAATCAGCCTCAAAGTGCAATTCAAGCCATTGACTGGTTACTTGCAAACGCTCAGGAAGAACTTGGATTTGGAAATGTGAGTAATCTCATTTTAGCTAAAAGTATAATTTTAGGCGAACAGGGATTGTATGCCGAAAGTGCGGATAATCTGTCGAATTTTTTGACTCAAATTTCCGCACAAATGGACTTGAAAGATTTTCCCGATCACAATCAGACATTGGAATTTTACGAAAAAATGCGTGATGAACTTAAACCGGAAGTAATTCGTCCCGATAAAGATGTTGAAATTCCTGTTACGATTAAAGATGTTGAACTCTCCATTACAATTGAGGAAGAAGGAAGAGGGCAGCTAATGTATATGCCGGTAAATATCAATGGATAGGTTTATAAATTCATTTTTGATACAGGTGCAGCTCAGACCTTCGTTTCAGAGCGTTTTGCTAATGAAGCAGGATTACGCATAACAGATGAGTCTTTCATTATTAGCGGAATACAAACAGGTGTTGGTAAACGGGGGACAACGGATAGCATAATGATTGGAGATATTGTTTTTAAAAATCCGGACATTATCATAAGTTTGCCAAACGAAGAAGTTGATACAATTTTTCAAGTTGACGCCGTATTGGGAATGGATTTTATTAGAGGAATCGGAGAAACACAAATTTATCCCGAAGAAAAGAAAATCGTTTTTCCGGCAAAAAAGACAGAATTACCCTTATATGGGCACAATCTTTTACTTTCAAACGGTCAACCTTATTTAAAAGCATATTCAAATACGGAAAAATTGTTGTTTCACTTCGATACGGGGAATGCAAAATCCGATTTGTTCAAACGATACTACGAAAAACACAAAGAAGAATTGGATAAATCAGGGGAGAAAGAGACGACTCACATATGAGGATACGGAGGTATTCTAAATGTTGATTCTTATCAAATTCCGAAATTTCCATTAACTGTTGACGATTGCAATTTTGAACTGACTGATATTGATGTTTTGTTGGATAATCGTTCCGTTTTTCAGGGTAACGAGGACGGCTCTTTGGGAATGGATTTTATTACAACATTTAGAAAAGTAATCATAAACTTTGATGATATGTTCGTAAAAGTAGAAAAATAGACGAACCTGCCGTACGGACATTGCATGTCAATGGATTATCGGGACGGAAATCCACCAAAATAATTCATTTTTGTTTTGTCCATGAAACAAAAAAGCAGTATTTTTGTGCCGTCAACGAAACAAAAAAAATAGAAAAATCAAAGGTTGCGCCCGACACGAATCAGGAAATTTGAAATGAAGAAAGAACAATAAATAAATTGAAAAAACATGAAAAAAAAATTTATAATAATTTTATCAGTTGCCATATTGGCGCTGTTGTTGTTTTGGTTTGTCTCCGGAAGAGATAAGACCGGGGTGTCAGCAGATATTTCCGACATACAACAGCCGGTCAGATATCAAACTTCCCCGGAAATAACCGTCGAAGACTTGTATCATTATATCAGCGTTTTAGCATCCGACTCTTTGGAAGGCAGAGAAGCAGGAACTTTAGGAGAGAAAAAGGCAATCAGCTTCATCTGCGGAGAAATATCGGATTATGGATTAAACTCTCAACTCCAACCGTTTACGTTCGCAAAACGCGATCTAACATGGTATGATTGCACATTGTCATTCGGAAATTTTAGAGGTGAAATGAACAGGGATTTTATACCCATTCTGCCGATTGCTTCCAGCCGCGTTTCCGGAGAAACTGTTTTCGCGGGCTATGGTTACAACTATTCCAAAAACGGAAAAGAATTCAATGACTATAAAGACGTTGACGTCCACGACAAATGGGCGATAATTTTTGAAGGAACCCATTTTGACGGGATAACTCCGAGAGCCGGTCAATCACTCGAAAAGAGATATGATACAGCCCAAAAGAACGGAGCGGCAGGAGTATTGACCATCTGTCAGGATTCGGCTTCCGGCGGGCAGCTTGTCCCGGATGATTGGAGATATTCGACAACTCCGTCAAGTAAATTCTTGATACCCATGGTAAGAATATCGGGAAAAACAGCCGACAGTTTGTTGCGATATGCAGGCAGCAGCGTATCCGAAGCATTGGCAAATATTAGGGAAAAACAGTGGAATGTTCATATTCCGGTAAAAGTAAACGTCTCGGTAAATTCAAGAAGAGATTCGCTGATATCCAGCAATATTATCGCCTTTATGGAAGGCGCCGATTCCATTCTTAAAAAGGAATATATTATTGTCGGAGCACACTACGATCACGTCGGAATGGATACATATCCTACTATTACCGGCGACACAACCACCATAAATTATGGAGCAGATGACAATGCTTCGGGAACCGCCGGCGTTATGGAACTTGCCGAAAAATTGGTTTCCGCCGATAAACAGAAACGTTCGATTCTGTTCGTATTGTTCGGCGCGGAAGAACAGGGTGGCTTGCCTGGCTCAAAATATTTCAGTGAAAACTCTCCGGTTCCTCTTGACAAAATAAAACTAATGATAAATTTAGACATGATAGGGAGGATGGACAGTTTGAAAAATACGTACATTTATACCGATACTCAAAACAGTATGCTATTAAAGAAAGCAGGCTCTGCGTATCCGGATATATTATTAAACATTGACACTAAAAATAAAGGAAAGAGTGATCATTTATCATTCTCTTCAAAAAGTATTCCTATCGCTTACTTTACGACCGGTACTCACAGTGAATACCATACGCCGAAAGATAAGACAAATACGATCAATTTTGAAGGACAAAAACAATTGCTCGATTTGATTTATGATTTTATCTGTTTAAAGGCTGACGCTGTTGAAAATTAATCTGTAATTTTGAAAATATTTGGACATAAATTTCAACTAAAAAATGACCCCGTCTCTGCGGATTTGCAATCCGCAGGATTCTATTATCAGGATTTATAATCCTCTTATTATCAATTTTATATAGTGTATTCTCTATTTCTCTGCGGATTACAAATCCTAATATTACCTGGCAATGGATTACAAATCCATTGCGACGGGGGCAGTAATTATATGTTTTCCTAATACTGCTGTTGCGTTAATAATTAACATAAATTAGTAAATAAATTATACTGTAGTTCTTTGACATTTTGATTGAATTGACGCCGTTCGGTAAGGAGTTCCCTAATAGATGTCTTGTCAAAAGCAGACACGCCAAGTATTTGCATTATCTCGTATATCGAATAATTGCTCTTTAGAACGTATTTCACATATGCGACTATCAAATAGGAGCAGAGTGCCACCCAAATATGTATTTTAACTGCATTCTCTGAGTGTCCCCATAGTTTTTTGATGACAAGATTTTGTTTAATCCATTTAAAAAACACTTCGATTTGCCAACGATTCCTGTAAAGATTAGCAACTTCGAGGGCAGATACTTCAAAGTTATTCGTCAGAAAAACAGGTAATTCGTCATTTGTATCATCGAAAAACTCAACCAATCGGAGTTCTTCGGGATAAAGTCTTTTCGATTTGGCTACTGTCAAACGCACGGTTTTGTCTGTTCGCAATCCGGTAGTTTCATCAATATTGAAATTTTGTTCAACAACCTCGCAGCGCATAGTATCTTTTGCCCGTGTAACGAAGGATGCACCGGCGTTATTGATACGAAACAGCGCTTCAAAATCGACGTATGCCTTGTCCATAAGATAAATAGCGTTGGCATGGAAATGTATCACATCAAGGGCATTACTGTCGTGATATTTCCCGTCAGTAATGAGGATAAAATCAGGAATACCGCCACGCAAGTTAAGTAAAGTGTGAACTTTTACCGCTCCGCGTGAATATTTCCCTTCTGCCCATGTAAAAAGATTGATACTCACAGAAATAGTGGTTGAATCCAAGGCCAAAATTTCGTTGCCAATATCTATTTTGGGGATAGGGTAACCGGCGTAAAGTGGACGAATCAAGTGAATAAGATAATTGCCGAAATCGGCAAAAATACGCCAATCACGCTTCTCATTGGCTCGCGACAGAGTTGAAACGACTACATTTTGCTTAATGCCCAAGTGATAAAGTTTGCCCTTATGTACTTTCAAGCACAAACATATATCATGTAACGAATTTAACGAGGTCAATTGCCCGAAAAACAGTTGTACAAATTGATTCCAACAGTTCAACTCACGCACACGATAATTGCCTTGATAGCGTTTTACACACTTGTCAAACTCATACCTGTTCACAAAATCCAATATTTGTGAAAATACATATTTTCCCGAATTCATAATTTTACATTTTTAGGTGCAAAATTAAGTCCAAGTCAATTCAAATCAAAAAATCAAAGAACGATTATATCTATTTATATATAAATATATTACAACTATAAATCAAAAATTAACGCAACAGCAGTATTTTCCTAAAATAAATGTGTATATTTGTACGTTATATATAAACCGACACTGACAGATTATAGCGAAATAAATATTACAAAACATAATTCAAAGGTTGCGCCCGACACGAATCAGGGAATAGAAAATGAAAAAGACGATTTTGTATGTATTTGAAAAATGGTGGATACCCATTCTTTTTTACCTGTTCGCCGTTATTCTTTTCGCAACAAGTGTATTGTTATTGGTGCGAAATGCCATTCTGAATATCGCTACCGGTCTGCTGATGTTTTCCCTGCTTCTTTTAGCGATTTCAACAGTTTTCCAGGGAATCAGGCGTAAATGGTGGAAAGCCATACTGACTTTTTTACTTTTGGCGGGAACCGTTTTCGTTTTTTATTCATTCCATCTAATTTTCAGTGTCTATCTTTCTCCGGGACCTTACGGCGACGGTACGGACAGATGGGCAGACAATTTAGTCGTTCCCGAAAATATACCGATAGAAAATCCTGTTGAGCGCAGAACGGACAGTGCGTCAGACAGACAAACGACCGGAACAGACTTTCAATTGTACAACTCTTCTCAACCCGGAATATACGAATATGATTTTTGGACAGGCAAAATTGAACGTGGAACCGTCTATCTGAAAGCATTTGAAATTACCCGGGAATATGCGCTCTCAACCAAACGGCTTCCCCAAAGCAGTTCCATCAAAGTATATAATCCGACAGACAGCATTAAAAAATTCGGGACTACATCTTCCTTTACAATTTATGAAGGCGATTGGGGAAAGCCTTATGCCGCAAGATTTGAAGTTTGGTTCAAGCCCGACAACGGCGGACAGGAAAGAAAACTGTTGACAAAAAACTACAAAATTGAAGGATGGCAAAGGTGATCGCAATGACAGATTAAAAATGATTTTGAAAGTATAACAAA
>JAITMT010000192.1 GCA_031277235.1 Tannerella sp. | reverse complement strand
CTGGAGTTCAGCGTTGAGGCTCGCTTCCTACTCCTTTTCGACGAAACAGCCACCATTAAATGATATTTTATGAAGACAGTAAAAACAATAATGTTGTTCCTTCTTTCCGTATCTATATTTGCACAGAAAGAGAGTAATCATATCCGCGCAGGAGTTGGAATGGGAATAACCTCTGATAAAGGAGGCTCGCTTGCAGCTGAATACGGTAAAACATTTCACGGTCTTGAAGCAGGAATTGCATTGTCAATTTTCACTTCATCTCCCTTTAATACAAAAGATCCGGCAATTGATGTGGTGAATTGGAATACAGAGGAAGAATTCGTAGGAGGAGTCTTTACTGATAATTTTTCGGATATAAGGGATATTTCATTGATAATCAATGTCGGGTATAATCTGCTTTCTCTCATTCCCAAAAACAGTCGTCACTATTTAACACCTTTTGTCGGATATGGTATCAGTCAATTATCGCAGGTTAACTACCTTAACGGAGGAAATAATAGAAGATTATATCTGAATTACGATAACAGAATAGGAGGCAATTTCGTTTTCGGCATACGCTATGAATATGAATTGACAGAAACAGTAAGATTGGGATTGTATTTCTCAAGGTATCAATTCTCGGAACAAAATATAGCGGGAATAAATATATGCCGGACATTTTGAGTATTAATTTTGTTCAATATTTTTATAAGAGTGTCTTTGTCGCAAAGGATTTGTAATCCTTTGCCGGGTAATATAAGGATTTGTAATCCGCCTCTTTTTATAAACAAATGGATTACAAATCCTCATAATAGAAACACCCGAATTGCAAATCCGAGTGGACAAGAGAGCGTTTTTTTCCTGTTTCCATAATTTCGCACAATAAAAATTCTGTAAAAACGTTCTATGAAGGCATCGGTTAAAAGAGATGGGCTTATTCTTATAAATTTTGCTTGCCGCTGCCGTGAATTAAAACATTTTAAACAATCAATATGAATAAAAAAACAAAAATTATTTTTCTAATGGCGCTACTTGCGGTAACAGTGTTCGGGCAGCAGGACAAGCCGTTGAAATGGGGAATTGAACTGGACGGAAGGTTGAGATGGGCGGATGACTTTAGACCGTATGCCTTTGCCTATGGATCGGGAGTTTCGTCAACCGGACTCGGTTATGTGGGAGCATTTGCAGAATATCGCCTGAGCGGTCATTTTTCGGGCAAACTGAGAGCAGGACTGAATAACACGTATATGCACCAGCCTGCAACAAGCGGTGATGGGTATAATGTTACTACGGGAGAGACTGAATTTATTTCATTGCCCGAATATACGAAGATTCCACAGACGCTGGAGTTCGGCTTTGAGCCTCGCTATTACCTCTTTTCGACGAAACAGCCGCGTAAGATAAACGTCTTTTTTGCCGTACCGGTAATGTTTGAAACGAAGTCTTTCGAGAAGGCTAAATATATTTTCCAGACGAAGTTAATGATCATTCCCTCACTCGGTTTGCGCTATGATTTCAACGAACATTGGGGCATGGAAGCCGGCGGCGGATGGGGCTGGAGAAAATACGGGAAATCCAAAAATCATTTTGGAATAACGTCGTATGAAGAATACAGTCTTTCCGCCGGGATACGATATACCTTTTAGGGCAGGGGAGCAAAAATGAATCTCCGCATAAACACCTAAAAAAGTGCAAAAATGAATCCAACGGATTCAAATATTTATAGAAAACGCAATTCGGGTTCATATACGACTCCGAAGGAGTCGAACGGGGTTGAAACATGACATTTTCTATAAACATGCAATCCCGTTGGGATTGAAAAGATGTTTGGGTATGAATAGGGATATACATAAAAACAAATAATGAGTATCCGTATAGTCTCCTAAAATCCCGTCAGGGATGTAATATTGGTAGAACAAAGGGTAATTCCGGGAAAAGCGTGCCGTTAGGTACGAGATATGGGAAAATAATTCAGCATATTGCGCACCTGAAGCCACGCCGATTGAGGAGATAATCTATTTTCTACCAATATATTGTCCCTAACGGGACAGATCAATGAAACATCAATCATGGTATTACATAATTTTTTAGGGTCTTATACGGATATTCATAAAACAAATATATGCAAACCTGTCCAATACGGCAAAATTTTTCTCCAAAAAGTATTGTACAATTGAAAAGTTATCGTACCTTTGTGCGCAGTATGGAATGTAATGTGCCTGAAAACATGAAAAAAGCAAATTTATTTCTTATATGGATATTCAGTATTTCGGTGATAGCCACATCCTGCAGGGAGGATATCGTGAAAGATTCCGGCGGCGAGAAGACCGGAAAACTGGCTCGTATGAATATCGCAGACGCCAAATTACTGTTCATTACCTCGGGTGAATCCGGAGTAAAACTTTATGGTGTTAAAAATTCATCCCTATTAAAATCAACGTCTGAAATGAGCGATGAAATCTATGAGATAGAATATCTTGACGAAAACGGCAAACCGGTTGAAGATAAAATACCCCGTTCCATATATGATGCAGGCGATTTTCTGATCGTATTTTTTCGGGAAGTTGATGGATGGGTTGTAGCAGAAGAAGCATATTTTGTGAGAAAAGCAGACGGGGCAGTTTATGAGGTGCCCAACGAATATATCCCAAGTTCTGACGGATACAATGAACTGATTTTCAATTCCAATGTGAACAGGCAAGGATTTAAATATCCCGGCAACGGTGATTTCCTTAACATTTCTTTTGACGGGAATGATAATTTTTATTACACGGCTATACGTTGTTTAAGCAGTGGTGAATGTCCTCACATTTTGTATCGCGTGTCTTCAATTTCAAATTCCGGAATAGATTTCAGGCAAGTTTCTGCCGAAAACGAAACAGTTTGGGGTTTCTGCATGGATGATGCGGGCAATTCGATTTACTGTCGCGCCGGAGGCGAGTGGTTGCGATACGTGAGCGCCGATGGCAATATGGGCGAGCCAATCCCCGTTATTACGCGAACCGGCTGGGATGCGCCGGTAAGCGTGTATAGATTTGTATGGAACGGCACGGATGGCATAATGGCGCTTCTTGCCGTGTGGGGCGAGTATGATTCGGAGGGATGGTACAATGCCTATCCGGAGAACCGGCATTATTTGATGAAATTAAAAAATGGACAGTTTGAAAAGACAAGGGAAATATCACTGGATTTTAGCCGCAACTTTCCATCGTCATACAATGTATTTTATGTTCAGGGAAAGGTTATTTACAGTCATTATTCGGGGAGTTCCACCATTCTGGTTGATATTTCCGGCGAAAATTCGTACCGTGAAATACCCTGTCCGGTCGGAGCCAACATCGTCATCAATGGCAAACTGTATAATTTTGATGAAAATACCTTTTCCTTAACGCATATAAATATAGACAACGGCACCGCCACACCGGTTTTTGCCTTGAACAAATCGGTATTGAACGATTACGTAATCTCATGTATCATGGATGTTACCGAAAGCAGTATTACGTTTGGCGCTTACCGCTTGTCCGACAAAATGAATGTTGTCGCGAAAATCGGATTGGACAATGTACCTGTCATTTTGCAAAGCAATTCAGGAGAAGTTTCACTCGTTGCACCTTTGAATCCCTGATTCTGTCTGCTCCAATAATAATCTCCCCCAATCGTCCAATTGCCAAAGCGCCTCTACCAGTTTCTCCCCAAGCGGAGTGAGCGAATACTCCACGCGCGGCGGCAGTTCGTTGAAAATCTTTTTGCTCAAAATTCCGGCTTCTTCCATTTCTTTCAACTGCTGGTTTAGCACTCGCCTGTCCACTTTTCCGATACCGCGCAAAAACTCGCTCGGACGCTTTTTGCCCTCATTGATTTGCCAGACTATCGGAATTTTCCATTTGCCGCTGATTGCATTGACGGCAAATTCCAGCGGACAAATTTTTTCTTCAATGACCCGTTCCCGTGTATTCATACCTGAAATTGACTTTTTGACCCCATAGTGATAAAAATATGCGGTATTTTTTATTAAAAAATTCGTTTATAACTTTGCAAAATTAAACAAAAAAATTGAAATAAAAATGAAGAAATTATCACAACAAATCGAAGAGTTGAACAGCAACTTATCAACTCAACTTTCGCCGGAGGTTATTGACACTTTTGGCAAATCCATCCATGACTTGAAAACAAAAAACATGGAAGAAAACAGTATTCGAGTCGGGGAAAAATTTCCCGATTTCATTTTATTTAACGCAGATAATCAGATTATTAATTTAACAGATTTATTAAAGAAGGAGAAAGTCGTCATTGCATTTTTTCGGGGTAATTGGTGTCCTTACTGTAATCTTGAATTGAAAGCCTTGCAGGAAAATTCAGGAAAAATTACCGGTAAAAAAGCCACACTTTTGGCAATTTCTCCTCAAAAACTTGATTACAGCAAAGAATTGAGAAGTAACCACCGCCTGGAATTTGAACTGTTGAGGGATAAAGACAATGCGTTGGCAAAACAAATCGGCATATCGTTTCAACTGCAAGATTATGCGATTCCCGTCTATCGCGATTTAGGTATCAATTTATTTGATTTTAACAGCAATAATGAAAATGAATTACCGGTACCGGCAGTTTTTGTGGTAGATACCGATCAAACAATTATCTATAAATTTATGGATAGCAATTACATGAATAGATTGGATATTAATGAATTAATAGAAAACTTATGACGAAACGAAAAGGAGCGAAATCAACAAAAGACATTCCGAAAGAAATTTTGGAACAACTGAACCGCGGCGAAATCGAAACGGCAAATCTCGTTGAATGGCTTGCCGTTGACCAGAGAATGTTGCTCGAAAATTTACTGATTCGGCACGGCAGAGAAAAATACCTGAAACCGCTGCTGGAACAGATAAACCGGCTGAAAAAACAGACTGTCAACACCGTCAATGAAGCGATTGGAACGGGACTTTTAGAACAGGTTAACATCCACAAGGACAGCGATTTCTTGCAGACTGTTTCGTCGCATCCGGCGGATTTGGCGCGCTGCTGGGCGACTTACACCGTCGGGAAAGATGAAACGCTGAGTTTGGAGCAAATGTTTCAAAAAATACAGCCGTTTGCCGCAGACAGTCATTTCGGTGTTCGGGAAATTGCGTGGATGGCTGTCAGGAAACGTATTGCGCAAAACCTGAATGAAAGCATCTCGATTCTTGCCCGATGGACGGCTGACAGCGACGAAAATATCCGCCGTTTTGCAAGCGAAGCGACACGTCCCCGCGGCGTCTGGTGCGAACATGTCGAAGCCTTGAAACAGAGTCCCGAACAGGGTTTGCCGATATTGGAGCCGTTGAAATCCGACAAAGCCAAATACGTCAGGGACAGCGTGGGAAACTGGCTGAACGACGCCGCCAAAACCCGTCCCGATTTTGTAAAAAATCTCTGCAAACGCTGGGAACACGAAAGCAACACCCCGGAAACAAAATATATTATCAAAAAGGCGTTGAGGACGGTGGAGAAATAAGTGCGGTTATTGGAGAAAAATGTTGCAATAAAGACAAAAAAGTTTTATCTTTGCAACAAATTTATCAATGAAATTATGCCTCAAATAAGTACATTTTACGGTTTAATCATTTTGATGAACTTCAAAGACCATGCGCCACCCCATTTTCATGTATGGTATGGCGAGTATAAAATTACGGTTACGATAGAAGACGGAATCGTAACGGGAAAAATGCCCGGACGTGCTCTAAAAATGGTTTTTGAATGGCTGGAACTTCATCGGGAAGACCTGTTTGAAACCTGGAAGAAAGCCCAGAAAGGAGAGAGATTGACTTATATAGAACCCTTATTATAAAACAGTTATGTTTTTAGAAGTATCGGAAGCCAAGTATCTGGATCATTATCGTATCTTGTTGACGTTTAACAACGGCGAACAAAAAACCGTTGATTTGCAACATGAATTGAACGGCACGGTTTATGAACCATTGCGGCAACTGGATTATTTTAAGAATTTCCGGGTGAAATACAATACGATCGAATGGTCGAACGGCGCCGATTATGCTCCGGAATATTTATATGAAATAGGTCTGTAAATCAAATAATTACGTTTCTTTTTTCGCTTTCCCGTAATCGGGGGCAATTTTCAGCAAAGACACGGCGATGATCGGAATGACCGAACAGATCATTACCCATATAAAGAAGTGATTATAACCGAGTTGCTCCTGTAGCCAGCCTGCAAACATGCCCGGAATCATCATTCCCAGCGCCATAAAACCCGTACAAATCGCATAATGAGCGGTTTTGTGTTCGCCATCGGAAAAATAAATCAGATACAGCATGTAGGCGGTAAATCCGAATCCGTAACCGAACTGTTCGATAAACACACAAGTATTGATAATCAGTAAATTATCCGTTTGCGTAAAACTCAGATACAGAAACGTTACACTGGTCAGCAGCATACTTAACGTCATGGGCCACAGCCATTTCCGCAATCCGCCTTTCGACGCGATAATCCCGCCGATAATTCCACCCAGCATCAGCCCGATGATGCCCACCGTACCGTAAACGAACCCCACCGTACCGGTAGTCAAACCCAAACCGCCCTTGTCCAACGAATCCAAAAGGAAAGGATTTATCAACTTGAGCAGTTGCGCTTCGGAAAACCGGAACGTCAGCATAAAGAACAGAGCAGCAAGGATTTGCGGTTTTCGGAAGAAAGATGCAAACGTCATGCCAAACTCCTGCAAAATACCTTTTGCCGTCAAGGTGGAATGATGGGCGAGTTCCGGTCGCGGCAGGAAAATCTTGTGATAAAAACTGAACAGCAAAAACAGTCCCGCCAGCACAAAAAAGGTGATAGACCACGCCAGAGGAATATTTCCCGAAAGTCCCTTGTATTCCGCCGAACTGTCCATGTTTAATTTCGGGTCGAGTTGAAAAAGCAGATAAGCCGCTTTGTTCCAATTGGTTTCGTTAAAAGCCAAACGTTCGCCGTGAATAAGCGAAATACTTTTATCTCCCCGATTGAGCGACGTATTCAGAATGATTTCCTTTCCGACGTCGGGCTTCTTCGATAATCGCACAGACACAATCACCACATTACCAGCCTTATCCGATTGTTCAACATTGCGTTTTTCCCCGAAATTCTCTTTGATCCATGTTCCGAAAGGTTTTGAAACATGCGTTGTCCAGGCGCTCTCCTTTTTCTCCTGCACCGTTCCTTTTTCTTCCTTCAACGTAAAGCCATTTTCCTGATTTTCAGCCTTTACCGCTTCAATAAACAATTTGACGGAATCCTTATTCCGCGTTTGCGTGCTCATTTGCAAAACCGCGTTGTCCGTCACAAAACGCAATTCTCCTTCCAATTCCGTAAAAGTCAATGAATCATTCAGTTGCAATACCGATTGTTCATATTTTGGCGATGCGTTTACCGTAATATTGACCGGTTCGCGCCCGGTTGTCGTTTCCAGAAATCCGGCTAAAATAATCAAAATTCCCTGCCCCATGATGGTCGCAATCCGGTAAAACGTGCTGCGAATACCGACGTACGCCGCCTGCTGATTCGTATCCAAGCCCAACATGTAAAATCCGTCCGCCGCGATGTCGTGCGTGGCGGAACTGAACGCCATTAGCCAGAAAAACGCCAGCGTAGCCTGAAAAAAGAACGGAACGGGAATCGTCAGCGCAATCCCGCCAAACCCTGCGCCAATCAGGAGTTGCATCGTTACAATCCACCAGCGTTTTGTTTTCAAAATATCCACAAACGGACTCCAAAACGGCTTTATCACCCAGGGAAGATATAACCAACTGGTATATAGCGCAATATCTGCATTTGAAATACCCATTCGCTTGTACATGATGACCGAAATCGTCATTACGGCAACGTATGGCAGCCCCTCCGCCAAATACAGCGACGGAATCCAAGTCCAGGGATTTGATTTATTCTGACTCATATTTTTTTCTTTTTAATAATCACATTATCAATAAATTCGTCGAATTTCCGCTCCCCGATAATAGTGCAACAGAATTTCGTCGTAAGCATAGCCTTCCTCGCCCATCACGGCAGCGCCGATTTGGCAAAGTCCGACTCCGTGTCCCCAACCGGCGCCGTGCAAAACAAACGTATCCTGCTGTTTTTCAACGATAAACGCCGAACTGTACAAATGCGATTCGGAAAGAATACGTCTGATTTCCAACTCTTTGCCGATAATCATCGTTTTTTTACTCCCCACGATTTTCAGTCTGAAAATCCGTCCCGAAGCGCCCCGCTGCAAGGGAATCAAGTCTTGAATTTCGCCAAAATCAATACCGGAGCGTTTGAGTATCAATTTCGACAACTCATTTTTGGTATAACTTACTGTCCAGCGATAAAAATCAACCGTTTCGGTATCATAATTATTCAATACCTGAGAAAGCACTTTTTCATCCCGGGTATTGCAAAACGCCGACGGATTGGACAAAATCCATTCCCGCGCCTCCGCTTCCCGCGCCAAATCAGGAATTTCCGATGTCTGTAAGGGCGAAAAATTTTTCGCCCCTACCATATCAACCTCATCTCTAACTGCTTTCAAATAAGGATATTCCACATCTTCCCAACAATTCTGAAACTCTTCCGTAACGCCGCCGCAGCACTTGTAAAAACGGGCGTCGCAAATCGTATCCTCATAAACAAGCGCTTGACCGCGCGTTTCGCTAATTGCCTGTTTCACAGTCTCCAAATTGCCGAATGTGCGCGTAATTCCCTGATAACGCTGGCAATGGTCATCGGCGCAAACATCATAATTTACGTGATCTTCGCGGTCGTACCAGCAAATGATTTCGTTCTCCGTTTCAACGAAAGAATTGTGTTTCACCGCATTGTTGCTTTTATTCATCTGCGCTATCAGCCAACTTCGCGAGATAACGGCATGAGATTTAAGTAATTCCAGCGAAGCCGTAGCGCTCATTTCCGATGAAATCACGCTGGTCAGGTAGTCCTCCACGGGGATGAGATTGATTGCCGTAATCATTTCATTTTCGACAATCAGTTTCAAAGCGCCTTTAAACGTCTGATTTTCTTTGCGTTCCCAGTGAAAATTGATGCCGATAACCACATCTTCCAACACAAAACACGTCTCATCGTCCTGCGGCTCAAACAGCAGTGTATCAAATATTTCTCCATTCCAAACGATTCGACCGTTTTGGTATGATACACGATTTTTTTCGGGCGCTTTCTTCCCCGAACAAAGATAATTGCCTTCCAGCAGGAACGAAATCGCTGTATTCCAAAGTATTCCTACGCTTACATCAGGTTCTGCCGCCATCATCACAAGGTTATTTTCCACAGTAATTTTTTT
>JAITMT010000416.1 GCA_031277235.1 Tannerella sp. | reverse complement strand
GCGCGTGTGAACAATGTAAAACCCTGGTCGGAAGAACACTGGAAATTGCTGGAAAGTCAGATGAAAATATTAGCCGACGCCGGGCAAAAGGTGATAACGGCGACCGTCAATAAAGACCCCTGGAACCATCAATGTTACGACGCCTACGAAGACATGATTGTCTGGACAAAAAATGCCGACAAAAGTTGGACGTATGACTATTCGGTTTTCGACCGCTGGGTGGAAATGATGCTGCAACTCGGTGTAACAAGGATGATTAACTGCTACTCGATGATTCCCTGGAACAATGAATTGCGCTACTACGACGTTGTCTCCGGAAAGCACATTGACGTCAGCGCTAAACCCGGTACCAAAGAATTTATCGAACTCTGGACGCCGTTTCTGACGGATTTCCGGAAACATTTAGACGAAAAGGGATGGTTGAAAATCACCAATATCGCCATGGACGAGCGTTCGCCGGAAGACATGAAAGCCACGCTTGATTTGTTGCAGAAAGTCGCTCCCGAACTGGGCGTTTCGCTTGCCGACAATCATAAAAGTTACAAACAATACCCCTATCTGAAAGATATTTGCATAGCGTTTGGAGCCGAATTTGAAGCCTCCGACCTTGCCTACCGCAAGCAGAACGGCTTGACAAGCACCTATTACGTATGCTGTGCAGACAAATTTCCCAACGTGTTCACCTTTTCCGACCCTGCCGAAGGCACCTATATCGCGTGGTATGCCACCGCCGCCGGACTGGACGGTTTTCTGCGCTGGGCGTACAATTCGTGGGTGGAAAATCCCGTCATTGATTCCCGTTTCCGCGCCTGGCCCGCCGGAGACACGTATATCGTTTATCCGGACGCACGCAGTTCCATCCGTTTTGAACGCCTACGAGAAGGGATACAGGACGCCGAAAAGATTCGGATACTGCGCGAACAGTTCTCGCAATCCTCCGACGGCGACGCGCCCGAAAAACTGGCAAGACTGAATGAAGAACTGGCAAAATTCAACATTCCCGGCATTCCAACAACGCCGTGCAGCGAAATGTTGCAGCAGGGAAAAAAGATATTGGAGGAATTGAGCCGGTAGAAAATACAAATTATTTGATGAATACTCAATCTAATACCCAAATTTGGCAATCCGTTAGGATTGCATCGCTCGGTAGAAAAAATATATACCTAATAAATTTATAAAACCCATGAAAGTAAAATTTTTAAACAGATTTCTTCTCCTGTTTTTTGCTGTATCGCTTGTCTTTCAGGCTGATGCACAACAAAATACGACATTTCAAGAGCCTGCGCTCAGTACGCCCGACTCATGGTCTCTAATCCTGTTGCCCGACCCGCAAACCTACGTCAAGTTCGATTACAACCAACCGTTACTGGAGTTGCTAACCGCATGGATTGTCAGATATCAGGAAAAATTGAACATCCAAATGGTGCTCTGTACCGGCGACATGGTGGAACAGAATGACTTTCCGAATCCGGACGGAATTGCTGTAAACCAGCCCAGCAAGTCTCAGTGGGAATCGTCCGCCAATGCTTTTTGTCGGCTCGACGGAAAGATACCCTACGTGCTGGCTACCGGAAACCATGATTACGGCTACAAAAGCGCTGAAAACCGGCAAACCAATTATGACCGCTATTTTCCGGTAGATAAAAATCCGCTGAGTCAAAAACTGTTGCGCGACGTTGGAGTGGACGTTAATAACAAGCCTTCCTTAACCAACGCTACCTACGAGTTTATCACTCCGCACGGGAAAAAATTCCTGATTCTGGTGCTGGAATTTGCCCCGCGCGACGAAATACTTGAATGGGCAAAAAATACCGTCGGTCAGGAAAAATATGCCGGTCACACGGTTATTTTATTGACCCATTCCTACCTGAATGCCAATAATGAACATATTGAAAAGGAAGGTTACACGCTGCCGGGACCGAATTATGGCGCAGCCGTCTGGCAAAAATTAGTTCAACCGTCCAAAAACATATTGATGGTCATATCCGGTCATATCGGCGCTCCGAACGACCCCAAAGCGCATCTTGCCTTTCGTACCGACGTCAACAGCGCCGGCAGGAAAGTGCAGCAGATGACTTTCAACGCACAGGCGCTTGGCGGCGGCTGGAATGGCAACGGCGGTGACGGCTGGTTGCGGATACTTGAGTTTTTGCCCGACAATAAAACGATAAAGGTAAAGACTTTTTCGCCGCTTTTTGCCGTTTCCCCTACGACCCGGCAATATGCCTGGCGCACGGAACCGTATGACGAATTTACGATCATACTGGACGAATGAAAAGGTGCAGATTTTCATATACATCGAGTATTCATAAACATAATTTATTTGTGATGCGAAATTAGACACCCTGTTCAATAGAAAAATCAAAAAATAAAATGTAACTTTGCAAACAAATAAAAATAAATTTCACATGAAAAATATCTTTTTAACCGGTCTCTCGCTGACGGTAGCAGGAGTTGGTGCGACGCAGGCGCAGTCTCCTGCAAAACGACCGAACATTCTGTATATCATGTCCGACGACCATGCCTACCAGGCAGTCAGCGCATACGGATACGGGTTGAATCAAACGCCGAATATTGACCGCATCGGTCGCGAAGGCATGCGGTTCAACAACTGTTTTGTCACCAATTCGCTCAGCGGTCCTTCGCGCGCCGTGATGCTGACCGGCAAATTCAGTCACAAAAACGGATTCTACGACAATGCGGCGGAGACCGTTTTCGACGGCTCGCAGCAGACCCTGCCCAAACTGCTGCAGGCAGCCGGCTATCACACCGGTATCGTCGGAAAATGGCATTTGAAGAGTACGCCCACCGGTTTCGACCATTACAGCGTACATTACGGTCAGGGACAATATTACAATCCCGATTTTATGGAAAACGGGGAAAAACGGGTGTATTACGAAGGCTATGCCACCGACCTGACCGCTGACAATGCCATCAAATTCCTCAAAGAAAGTGAAGGGGAAAAACCGTTTTTCCTGATGATGCAATTCAAGGCTCCGCACCGGAACTGGATGCCCGCTCCCGATAAACTGTCCATGTATGAAGATGTAACTTTTCCCATGCCTGCAACATTTTACGACACTTACGAAGGGCGTATAGCCGCTCAACAGCAAAAGATGAGTGTCGAAAAAGACATGACCGCCGGTGTGGACTTGAAAACATACGGCGTATGGGATACGGTACCTCCCCACGAATTTCGGCGCATGACTCCCGCACAGCGGGCAGCCTGGGACAAGGTCTATAATCCGGTTATCGAAGATTTTGCCCGAAAACTGCCGGAAGGAAAAGAGTTGGCGGAGTGGAAATTCCAGCGTTATATGCGTGATTATCTGAAATGTGTTTCCTCGGTAGATGACAATATCGGACGTGTACTGGATTACCTGCAAAAAACCGGCGAACTGGATAACACCATTATCATTTACACTTCCGACCAGGGTTTTTATCTGGGAGAACACGGCTGGTTCGACAAGCGGTTCATGTATGAAGAATCGCTGAAAACGCCGTTTGTCATCCGCTATCCCCAAGCCATTTCCCCGAACGGAGTAACCGATGCGATGATTCAGAACGTGGATTTTGCACCGACATTATTGGATTTGGCAGGCTTGCCCGTTCCGCAGGATATGCAGGGAGAATCGTTCAAGGCTGTGCTTACCGGCAAAAAGCAGACCGCCAAGGAAGCCGTGTACTATCATTATTACGAATATCCGATGCCTCACGCCGTGAAGAAACATTACGGAGTGAGAACAGACCGTTATAAATTAATCCATTTTTATGATGATATAGACGAGTGGGAATTGTATGATTTAGAGAATGATCCGAACGAGATGCACAACCTGATCAACGACCCCGCTCAAGCGGAAAATATTCGGGCATTGAAGAAAAAACTGTCCGAATTGCAGGTGAAATACGAAGATACAGACCCTACAGGCGGGGTGTAAAAAAACATGGGGGTTTAGTTTTCAAAAATACGTTCAAAAATTATCACGCAATGAAACCTCATTTTTACCTGATTCCAAAAACAAAACAACCTCAGTAGATGTGATATCACCACCACCATCAACCTAATTGCCTCATTATAATGCGATTAATGAGGTTGCTGTCTCCGTCCGTTATTTTTCTACTGAGGTTGTTTTGTAGAAAAAATGAGGTGAAAATGAGGTTTTTCCATTGCCAGGAAAGAACGGATAATTTTTTACTCAAACCACACATATTTTACACCCCACCCTACAGGCGATACTTTGGAAAAGGAATGACTTAAATGTCCATCCAATAAAAATTCAAACCGTAAGTTAAACAATTAAATTAAATTTTTGCCGGCAGTTACAGATAATCTTTCAGCGCAGCCCGAAAAGCCTCCAATGCCTTGGAAATATGATATTCAACGGATTTTGACAGATAAACTCAGGAGTTCGGCAATTTCGGCATATTTCATCCCTTTTTCGCGACTGTTTAGAAATATCTCGCGGGTTTGTAACGGCAAGCGTTCCAGTGTTTTTCGATAAAGCGTTTGAATCTCGGACTCTTCAACAGGGTCGGCGTCCATGATAACCCATTCAGCCGGAATCCATTCGGCTTCGGCAAGTTTCGCCTTCATTTGAGCGTTATAATGTTCCTGCACCTTTTGATGGCGCAAATGCCCGATGCAGGCATTATGGGCAGCCCTGTACAGATAGGAGCCGATGGATTCGTCAAAATTCAAATTCGCCGATTGCATCCAGACATTGACAAACACATCCTGCACCAAATCTTCGGCGGTATCCCGGTCATTGATAAAACTGTCGCAATACGCGCATAATCCGGCGTAATACCTGTTAAAAAGCGTATTGAAGGCAATATGTTTGTCTGCTATCGGCATGGTTGTTTCATAAAAAAAGACAAAGATACAATTTTTTTTCGATTTCGTTTAGGGTAAACGCCTGTTGAAGCGTATTTAGAGTAAACGGACATTATTTTGGATACATATTTGGACATGGAAAATTTGATTCTGCGTTATCTCGCGGGTGAAACATCGGAGCAGGAAGCCCGGCAAATGCAGGAATGGTTGCAGGCAAACGAAGAAAACCGGCAATTGTTTGCCGCGCATAAAAAGTTATGGCTGGAAACCGGAAAATTAGCCGGATACAATGCCAACCAAGTGAAGCAAGGCAAAGAAAAAACGGATTTGAAAATCCGCAATTCCGAGTTGCAACAAAGTTTCGAGCACGCCAAAAGGCGAATCCGGATACTGGCTTATGCCGCTTCGGTGAGTCTGTTGCTGGGTATCGGCTCGTTCCTGTACATGTGGCAAAAGGGAGAGTCTGCGGAACAGCCGGAAGCGTTATCCGGCGTCAAAATCGAAGTTCCCTACGGTTCCAAGGCGCTGACGACGCTACCCGACGGCTCGAAAGTGTGGGTGAATGCCGGCTCAAAAATAACGTATGCCGCCGATTTCGGGATAACCTCCCGGGACGTTTACCTGACGGGCGAAGCCTATTTCGATATTGCCAAAAACGAAAAAATTCCCTTCTATGTTAATACCGATGTTCTGAAAATCAAAGTATTCGGAACAGCCTTTAATGTAAAAGCATATTCTGACGACGACCGCGTGGAAACCACGTTAGACCGCGGCTCCATTTCGATTATCCGTAACAATGAATTAGACGGGGAAATCAAAATGGAACCCGGACAAAA
>JAITMT010000157.1 GCA_031277235.1 Tannerella sp. | reverse complement strand
CAGATTTTTCATTCGTACTTTTTTTGATAGTTTCCGCTTCCGGGCTTCGTTTTCAGACTTCTTCCAATTCTTCGGAATGACCTGATTTATAGGAAGATTTGAATTTTTCAACTTTCTCGGCAACGCTTTTCTTCAAGTCGTTTGCCACATCTTTCAAGTCATCTACCACCTCTTCGGCAGAGCCTACCAAATCGTCGAATTTATGAGCTGCCTTGTCCCTTAAATCCAACGTGCCTCTTGCTATGCGACTGCGGGTATGACGACCGTCACTCGGAGCGAAAAGCACTCCCAATGCCGCGCCTACCAGTGCGCCGCCCAAAAATAATAACATACCGTTTACGCCGCAATTGCAGCCTTCATAAGATTCCTTACTCATAGTACCTCCTTTTTTTAAGTTATGCAATGCAAAGATAACGGAAAAAAATCGAATCTATTTCATTTTCAATCATAAAAAATCTTAAAATTATGGACATAAGACTTAATTTTTGTGAAATCCCGGTATTCTGACTATCTTTGCCCCTTTCAAAAAGCAAGAAATATGTTTTTTTCCGTATTCAGAGGAAGTCTGTTTTACTTTTATTTGGCTTTGTTTCTGCTATTTGCAGTAAGCGCGGAAGCGCAACAGACCGTCAGCGGGAAGGTTTCGGACGGCGAAACGGGTTTAGCCCTTGAAAACGTTACCGTTCTGCTCCAGAAAGCGGACATCCATTTCCATACGCTGCAAGACGGAAGTTTTGTCTTGAAAACGGCTGTCCTGCCCGATTCGCTCCTGATTTCGGCTACCGGTTATAAACGCGCAAGTTTTTGGGTGGATGACCGGCAACTGTCGTTCGATATTCGCCTTGAACGCCAGGAGATTGAATTGGGACAGGTGAGTGTCGTTTCCCGGCGGATGCTTGCCGAAGTAATGAGCGTTGACCTAAAAATGAATCCGGTGAATACGTCTCAAGACTTTCTTCGCAAAGTTCCGGGCTTGTTTATTGCGCAACATGCCGGAGGCGGAAAAGCCGAACAGGTTTTCCTGCGCGGTTTCGACGACGACCACGGGACGGATATTGCGGTTTCCGTGGACGGATTGCCCGTCAATATGGTTTCCCATGCGCACGGACAGGGTTATGCCGATTTGCATTTCATCATTCCCGAAACCGTCGAAAACATTGACTTTGGAAAAGGAGCCTATTATGCCGACTACGGTAATTTCAACACGGGGGCTTACGTTAATCTCCAAACTTTTGACAGGATAGACAACAGTTCCGTCAAAGTCGAAGGCGGGATGTTCAACACGGTTCGCACAGTGGGACTTTTCAATCTTGTCCACGAAAACCGGCAGAATATGTATGTTGCCGGTGAATACGGTTATACCGACGGTCCCTTTGAGGTCAAGCAGAATTTCAACCGCTTGAATTTATTCCTGAAATACAATCAATGGATGAACGACCGGTCGTATTTCAACATTCAGGCTTCCACCTTCAATTCCAAATGGAACGCTTCGGGACAGATTCCGGAAAGAGCGGTTGCCGGCGGACTTGTCTCCCGCTGGGGCTCCATTGACCCGACCGAAGGAGGAAACACGAGCCGAAGCAACGTATCGGTCAATTACAAATATTTCCCCGGCGAAGACGAAAGATGGGAAAGTATGTTTTACTACACGAATTACAACTTCCGTCTGTTTTCCAATTTCACTTTCTTTTTGAACGACCCTGTGCATGGCGATGAAATCGAACAGAAAGAATCGCGAAATATCTACGGGACAACAAATGAATATGCAAAAAACTTCTATTTCGATAACAGCAGTCTGGTCTGGAAATCGGGATTTGGCTTCCGCTACGACGATATTGGCAACATGGAATTGAATCAGGTTTACCGCCGCTATACCTTGCTGGAAAGGAAATCCTTTGCTTCCATTAATGAAACCAATCTGTATGCCTGCACTTCGGGCGAATGGAAATCCGGAAAATGGACGGTCAATCCCGCTTTGCGCCTGGATTATTTCATTGTCGGAATGGAAGATAAACTCGATTACGAAGCGGAGCAAGGCGTAAGCAAGGCGAGGCTCAGCCCGAAATTGAACATTTTTTACAATTTTAATGCCGCTTATCAACTGTTTCTCAAGTCCGGGACGGGTTTTCACTCCAACGACGCCCGCGTGGTCATTGCGCAAGACGGACAGAATGTACTCCCCTATTCCATCGGCGGAGAGTTGGGCGCAATCCTGAAACCGATTCCCGATCTGCTGATACAGCCATCGTTGTGGTATTTATTCTTGCAGCAGGAAATGGTTTATGTAGGCGACGAGGCTGTCGTGGAACCGTCGGGTAAAAGCCGGCGTTTCGGCGCAGATTTGTCCATACGGTATCAGCCAATAAGCCAACTTTACATGGACGCCGATTTCAACTATGCCCATCCGCGTTTCACGGACGAACCGAAAGGCGCAGACTACATCCCGCTTGCTCCCGTATTCACCGCCACGGGAGGCGTTTCCCTCAAGTTAAATTCCGGATTATCAGCGAGTCTGCGCTTTCGCTATATGGCTGACCGTCCGGGAAATGAAGACTATTCGGCAACGGCAAAGGGCTATTTCGTGAACGACTTGGCGCTAACCTACGCCTTGAAGCAATGGGAATGGAATGTGCAGATTCAAAACCTCTTCAACGTGCAATGGTACGAAACGCAGTTCTACACCGAAACCCGCTTGCAGAACGAAATCGAGCCGGTTTCGGATATGTGTTTCACGCCGGGCTATCCGTTTTTTCTGAAAGCGGGGATCAAGTATTCGTTTTGAGATTTGATTGCGGATTCGTTGAAAGGGCGCTTCCAATTGCCGGATAACCGCATCGGAAAAAGGTGTAAATTCCGGTCGCCGGATACGGATTTATTGCATCCATGTCGAACCAAACGAAAATTTTTTCATCAAAATGTTTGCTATTTGAAATTAGATGATTAACTTTGTCCCGTATTCTGAACGATATGAACGAAGAAATAGACTTGAAATACGATGACGATGAGGCAGTTAGGTTTATCAGAAACTATCTGCCGGCAGAGATTGGAACGAAATTCAGCGATGACGACATCAACTATATTATAGATTTGGTGTATGAATTTTATGAATCGAAAGGGTTTCTGGATGGCGAGGATGGCGACGACGATCGGGAGATTGACTTCAACGAGGACGAATTGACGGCTTTCGTCGTCAAAAACGCGCTCACGGACGAGGTCGGAAAATTTGAAGCCGACGAGATATCGCATATCGTGCAGGGAGAAATGGCATATTGTGAGTCAATAGGAATGTTTGATTAGAAACTTAAATAACTAAAATTAAATTTACAGGTATGAAGAATTTGAAATTTTTATCCGTTTTTGTATTATGCGGAGCATTGATTTTGTCGGGGTGTGGCATGAGTAACACAGCCAAAGGCACAGCGATTGGCGTAGGTGGCGGTGCGGCAGCAGGCGCAGCCATCGGTAAGGCAGCAGGTAACACGGCTCTCGGAGCAGTTATCGGCGCAGCAGTGGGCGGCGCGGCAGGCGCCATTATCGGTAAAAGGATGGACAAACAGAA
>JAITMT010000130.1 GCA_031277235.1 Tannerella sp. | reverse complement strand
AACACTTCGTTTGAGGAAAGCAAATTTGGCGTAAATCCCGACAACGCCATCGAATTGGTGAAACAAGTTGCTCAGTTGGAAACCCTGAAAATAAAAGGTTTGATGACCATCGGATTGTTCAGCGCAGAAACCGAAAAAGTGCGTCAATGTTTTCGCTTGCTCAAAAATATTCAAGAGCAAATTATCGCTTTAAAAATTCCGAATGTAGAAATGCAGGAATTGTCAATGGGAATGAGCGGCGATTTGGAAACCGCTATTGCGGAAGGCGCAACGATTGTGAGGGTTGGCACCGCCATTTTCGGAGAAAGAATTTATCCAGATAGCCATTATTGGAATGAATTGGTTACCAAATAATCATCAGTTGATTCGTCATTTTTAATTTCAATTTATCAAATTGCAAATCCGCACAAAAATACATTTTTTAAAATCCACTTTTTTATTTCCTGTTCAATTTCTACGTTGCCGATAATCTTTCACGTCCAATTCCATTCTGTAATATTTGAATGTTCGTTTCATGGGGTTTGTGTTTATTCGGTTATTCTATTTTTCAAATCCATTCGTTCGTACAAGATTCTGATTACTTCTATTTCATCTTCCGAAATTTGATGATAGAATATGATATGCTTTCCCGACTTTAGTCCCAATAAATTTTTGCTTATTTCAGCGTATGCTTTTCCAATACTTGGATTTTTTCCGATTTCCCGACAAGAAAATTTGATGGCTTCATAATATTTATCGGCTTGATTTTCAGACCATTTCTGTGCGGTGTAATTCCAAATATCCGTCAAATCATTTATTGCCTTCTGCCTCAATATAATCTTTGCCATTTTTTCTTTTTTTGGATTTCAGTTTGGCTAAATGTTCGTCAAAATCAAAATTTTCAACTCTCGGACTACTCAGTCCTTGTTGAATAGCACTTTTCAAGGCGACAATTTTATTTTCTTCATTTTCCAAAAGCCGAAGCCCGGCACGGATGACTTCACTAACGTTTTTATACCGTCCCGCAGAAACCTGACTGCCAACGAATTGGTCAAAATAATTACCCAACGATACAGATGTATTTTTCATTTTTAAAACTTTTTCCAAAGTTACCAAAAATTGGTAAATCGAGCAAATCCTGCTTGATTTTGTCCTTTGCCAAATGGTTTTCAATTGTCATTTTATTGGTATCCAAATTTCTTCTTCCGATTCGGGGTCGTTGTTTTTGTATTTTTCGCCTAATATTTCAAAGTGCGGTCTGTCGTCCAAAACGTAGTCCGAATTTGGTAACCACGTTCCAAAAATGTATTGAAAAATAGAATTGTCCGTATTCAAACCTTTGTAATCAAAAATCGCATAAAGTCCGCTTGGCAAAACAAAAGTTTCCATTTCTTCCGGCACATTTTCAAAGTCTGAAACTTCAACGGTTGCCCATTTTTCAAATTCATTTGTGGGTTTGAAGTTTGAAAAATGTGTTGATTTATAAATGGCTAATGAAATCAAATCATTGCTCAAATTGTTGCTGATTTCTTTTCGTCTTGTCATAAAACTTTTCCAAAGGTCGCCAATTTTGTAGTCGGCAAAACTCATTGCAAGTCGCTTTCCAACTAATTTTTTTTCGTTTGATGTTTCAATTCTTGATTTTATCATTTTATTATCCAAATACCTGTTTTATCTGCTCCTTTGCGTTCCAGTACGCCCAATTCCTTTAATTTTTCGATATTCCGGTAAACTGTAGATTCATTGATTTTCATTTTTTTTGCAATTTCCGATTGTGAAATGCTGTTATCTTTGACAATTAATAATACGATTTTTTCCTGCGATTTGGATAATTTTACACTTGCATTTACACCTGCATTTACACCTGCGTCTTCCAATTTGTTCCTTAAATATTTTTCCTTAAATTCTGCCGTTGCCTGCTTAATCGCCGAAAGCATAAATTGAGCAAAAATACCGCTGTCATTATGGTGCGTCGAGCGTCTCAATGCCCTATAATATTCCTGCTGATTGCGCGCAATAATACTTTCAACCGGCAACCACGCAAAAACCGGATTTTCCTGATACAGTAGAAGCGTTTGCCACATCCTGCCCATTCGTCCATTGCCATCGCTGAACGGGTGAATAAACTCAAATTCATAGTGAAAAATGCAACTTTTTACTACTTGCGGGAGTTTTGCGCTTTCAGCCCAATCCAGTAATTGGCTCATTAACAGCGGAACCCGGTCGTGAGGCGGCGCTATATGAATGGGAACTTCGCCATCAAAAACGCCAACGCCCGAACTGCGGTACTTTCCTGCATTTTCAATCAATTCCTTCATTAGCAAGTTGTGTTGTTGCAACAAGTCTTTCTCGCTGTAAGGATTTCGTTCCAACAATTCATCGTAGGCAACAATGGAGTTTTTTACTTCCAAAATATCTTTTTCCGGTCCTACCACCCGTTTACCGTCAATAATATCGGTTACTTGCTCCATTGTCAGGCTGTTAGCCTCAATCCACAAGGAAGAATGAATCGTTTTTATTCTGTTTTCCTTTCGCAGTTGCGGGGTTAATGCTTTTTCGCGTATAATATCAATCCGCTCCAAATCTGCCGCAATTTCGTAGGCGGAGGTTAGGATTTCGGGAGTTATGGTGAATATTGGGGTGTAATTTTCCATATTTTCTTGCCGTTTCCTTTTCGATTTTTATTCAGACTGCAAAGATAACATTTTTCCGGCAATTTTTTTGGAGTTTTTCATTCGTCATTCTCCATTTTGCCAGTTATGCACTGCGCTGTGCCGCTATTACCTGCAATGTCCCGACGAGTTGGCGAAGTTGGGAAGGTAACTGCATACCGTTCGGACTGCTACCGACGGTCAAAGGACACATTTCAATTCGGGCTAACACTTTACCGGTTATACGCTGGCTTTCCGTTCATTTATTTGCCGTATTGTAAAAGTTTTTCGACTTCGGTTTTGAGAACAGGCAGGTGATTGATCACGATTCCCCAAATGACAGAATAGTCAACCCGGTCATAACCATGACTGATTTTGTTACGGGTATTAATTATTCTTTGGACATTTTGGATTGGAACTGTATTATCAATTTTTATGCTTCGCCTATAATTTCAAGGTTTCTTTCTATTGCCCGCTGTAAAATCCTGCTGTTGCAATAATACTCGTAAGTTCGATTATCCGAAATAAATTCGTTTATCTCATTAATCGAACTCAAAATATCAAACAGGCAGGTATAGATGTACTTATCCATAAATCAATTGTTTGGTGGCATTTACTTCTTTGATAAAATAAGGATTTCCAAGGTCTTTCTCGGAAGTAAGGTCAACCGGACGGTTAAGTGTTTTTTCCAAATCATTTTGCAAGTTAAAATAGTAATCTGCTATCTCAAGCAACGGAATATCATTTTTAAAAGTGTATAGAAAATCCACATCGCTATCCTTCGAAAACCGCTCAGTCAACGCTGAACCGAAGACATACAACCTCTCAACCCTGTGCTGTTCACAAAGTTTCCGTATTTGTGGGATATATGGTGTAAGATACATGTTATTCTGCATTAAATGTTTTATGCGTGCAAAGATATGAAACAATTACGAATAGTCAATTCACTTTCATGTTTTTTTATTTTTCCATACTTTGTGCAAACCGAATTATTTTGTTGCCTTTCCGATGTAAATCCATACTGCAGTCTGCCAACTTACAGATTATCGCCATTTTTGACAATTTCACCTTTATTTGTAATAGCACATAACATATTGTTTATCAAAACTTTTCATTATGCTTTGTATCCATGCGAACGTCTGCGCCTATACAACACAGACGCCCGCGATAGCAACACGCGAACGTCTGTATATAACAATCTCCCGCCGAACATCGGTTTCCAACGGAATGCACATAAAATGAAAAAGGAAAAGCCCGTTTACCCGTTCTCCCGTTTACCCGTTCACCCCAGGAAAAGTTTTTTCCGTATCGCTTCGCTTTCCTTTTCGTAGCCGGGTTTGTTCAGCAGGGCGAACATATTTTTCTTGTACGCCTCCACGCCGGGCTGGTCAAACGGATTGACGTCCAGCATGTAACCGCTTATGCCGCAGGCTTTTTCAAAGAAATACAGCAACTGTCCCAAGTAATAAGCGTCCAATTTAGGCAACGTAATTTTGATGTTGGGAACGCCGCCGTCCACGTGCGCAATTTGCGTGCCGAGTTCCGCCATTTTATTGACCTCGTCCACGCGCTTGCCCGCCAGAAAATTCAGTCCGTCCAGATTTTCCCTGTCGGTCGGCACCGTCAGCCGGTTATCAGGCGTTTCGACAGAGATAACCGTCTCAAAAATAATGCGTTCTCCTTCCTGAATCCATTGTCCCATCGAATGTAAATCGGTCGTAAAATCAACCGCAGCCGGGAAAATCCCCCTGTTTTCCTTGCCCTCGCTTTCGCCGTACAACTGTTTCCACCACTCCGCCAGATAATGCAGTTTCGGATGGAAGTTTGCCAGAATCTCCACTTTTTTACCGCTGTTGTACAACGCATTACGGGTTGCAGCATACTGTGCAGCAATATTTTGCTCGAAGGAAACGCTCTCTCCGGTAGCCTTTTCCATGTCTTTGGCGCCGCTCACGAGTCTGCGGATATTGATGCCTGCTACCGCAATCGGCAACAGTCCGACGGGCGTCAGCACCGAAAATCTGCCGCCGATGTTGTCGGGAATCACGTAGGTTTTATATTTTTCCTTGTCTGCCAGCGTTCTGAGCGCGCCTTTCGCCTTGTCGGTGATAGCGACGATGTACGATTTGGCTTTCCGCTTCCCGATGTTTTTTTCGAGCAACGATTTCAAAATCCTGAAAGCAATGGCAGGTTCCGTGGTAGTTCCTGATTTTGAGATGTTTATAATACCGAATTTCACGCCTTTCAACACGTCGCGCAACTCGCTCAAATAGTCTTCGCCGATGTTATGACCGGCATAGAGCAACACCGGATTTTTGCGGTCTTTTTGCAACTGGTCGAAACTGTTTTGCAACGCCTCGACGACGGCTTTCGTACCGAGATAACTTCCGCCGATTCCGATTACGACAACCGCCTCGCATTCACGCAGTTTGGTAGCCGTTTTCTCAATATCCCGCAATTCCGCCTCCTTGATGGATGACGGCAAATGCAGCCAGCCGAGAAAATCGTTTCCCTTGCCGCTACCGTCGTGCAGCATTTGTAAACCTTTGTCTGCCTTGGGTTTAAGCGCTTCAATATCTTTCTTTTTGACAAAATCGAATGTCTTGTCAATTTGTAAACCGATTGATTTCATGTTTTTATTTTTTATTTTAATAAATTTCCGTATAAACACCTAAAATAATGCAATAAATGAATCCCAAGAATTCAAATATTTATAGAAAACACCATTCGGGTTAATATACGACTCCTACGGAGTCGAACGGAGGTTGAAATTTGACATTTTCTATAAACGTGCAATCCCGTTGGGATTGAAAAGAAGTTTGGGTATAAATAGGGATATACATATTTATTTTTTACTTATTTCTATCTTTTTCCTTCCTTGCCATATCCAAAATCCTAATGCCAAGAGTATTATAATGCCTACAGCCCAGGACGACGCTACCGATATTTTCTCGCCTTTGTTGAAAATCTCGTCAATACACTTAAATTCAATCTTGTGCGTACCGGCAGGAACAGCCAAGCCGCGCAAAATATAATTAACCCGCACCGGAGCAACTTCCTCACCGTCAATGTAAACCTTCCAGGTCTTGTAATAAACTTCGGAAAATACGGCTAAGGAAGGTTTGGCGCTGTTGCTTTCGTAGATTAAATATCCCGGATTGGCGTAATCGGTCAAACGGATTGTGGCTATGCTGTCAACACCTTGAAGCGCTTGCCAATCAGAGAGTTTGTCTTGCCAGGACTTGTCTATTACGGCTGTCTGTGCCGGATTTATGTCTTTCAAACTTTCAATTTCCTGATTCGGCGTGTCCACCCACTTTATTTCAGGGACAAACCAGGCATTGCCCAGCGCGCCGGGATTGCGTTGCACCTGTTGCCCGCCCTGCTGTCCGGGAACGATTACATATCTTGTATTCAGCATATTCAGAATGTTGATATCTATATTCCTCGAAAAATAATAATCTATAATATCCTGATAACGTTGCAGTTTTGCAGGACTGTATCCGCCCACGGATTTGTGAAAATAGGAGGTTCGCGATTCCTGGAATAAATCCGATGTAGAAAGGTTTAGCACCCGGTAATCAGGGTCTTTGTCCTGCAAAATTTGCAAGTCGGCTTCAGTCGGAACAATTCTTTCGACTTGTTTTCTGGAAACATAATCGTCTTTTCCGAGAAAACGTTTACTGACACCCCATAAATCAATGAGTATCAGTATTCCTATAATAAAAATCAAATATTCCGTTTTGAATTTCTTCGTGATGTAATACCACAACGCGCCTGCTGCCAACGCAATGAAAAAGAACGACCGCCACGCATCGCCCGTCAACATGCTTTTACGGTCGGCTACAAGGGCAGTAACCAATTGAGGATCATCGGAATTTCCCGTAAAACTCATTAAACCGCTGCCAAACAGGGCAAAAATCAGACTTAATCCGCCCGTAATCCCTGCCGCAATGTACAAAGGTTTCAAATATTGTTTTCTATTTTCCTTATGGTCAAATATTTGCTTGAGAGCCAAAATCGCGAGTGTCGCCATCGTAACGCCCGCCATCACCAGCGCCATTTCCGGCGTACGGAACTTGTTGTAAAGCGGCAGGTGATAAAACAGAAAATCGTTAAATACGGCAAAATTCTTCCCCCAAGCCAGAAGAATCGAAAGCAGTGTTCCTCCCAGCAACCACCATTTTTCGGGTCCTTTCACAATAATCAACCCCAACACAAACAGGAGACAGATAATAGCGCCCGCATAATTCGGACCGGAAGTAAACGGTTTGCCGCCCCAATACATCGGCGCATATTTTGCTGCCTGTTTTGCCTGTCCTGTCGGACGCATAATTTGGTAATATTCAGAACTTTCACCAATGTTGTAATGCGAACTTGAACCGTTAAAGTTGGGAATCAACAGGGTCATCGTCTCGCCTTTGCCGTAACTCCAAGCGAAAGCGTAGTTTATATCCAGTCCGGAACTCTCTTTGGCGTCGGTATCGGTTTTCTTCAATTCCGAGCCTCCGCGCATCGTGTCTTTGGTATAATCCATTGTGGATAAGAGTGTTCCCATGGAAGGCGCAATACCCAGCGCCGCCGCGACCAAAAGAATGGCTGAAGAAATGAAAAACTCCTTCACGGTCTTTTGCCTGATCGCGTAAACCAGATAGACAATCGCCAGAATCAGAATGATTAACATGAGGTAATAACTAATCTGTTGGTGCATCCAGATTATATTGATACCCATGAAAATCAGCGTAATCAATCCTCCCAAAAGATACTTTTGCCTGTAACACAGGACTACGCCTGCCAAAATCGGCGCCATGGTAGCCATTACAAGTCCTTTATTGACATGCCCCGCTTCAAGAATTATCAGGTTATACGACGCAAAGGCATATGCGATGGCACCGACGGCACTGAGCAAGGGTTTAGCCCCCAGAGACAAAAGAAAGATGTAAAATCCTAACATGTAGATAAATAGAACATCTACATGTCTGCCCGGCAAGTGAAACAGGTAAAGTTGGCTAAGCGGTCTGAAAATATTCGTTTGCGGAGGCATAAACGTATAATTGGCAGGCATTCCGCTAAACATCGAATTAGACCATAAAGCATAGTCGCCTGTTTTCTCGTGATAGTCTCTCAAGTCTTTGCCCCAGCCGATCATGTTTTGAAGATCGCCCTGATAAAGTACCTTGTCTTCAAACACCGCCGGATAAAAATAAGTCACGGATAATCCGATAAAAAGGACTATGGCTGCCACGTGCGGCAGAATTTTTTTTACGTTTAAGTTCATATGATTGATATTTTGTAGTTTTTAATTTAGGGATAAAAAATCTGAAATTTTCTGAAAAGTTTCCGCTTTGCCGCTATTCAACTTGCCGGAAAGAGTACGGGCTGCTTCCTTTTTGTCTTCCAGATTTTTCAAATCGAAATTTTCAAAAAAATGTTTTACTCCTTCCGTCACGTCCGTTTCCGCAGGAATCAACCATCCGGCATCTTTCAGCAAATACCAGTTGTCGGATTCCGCTTCTCCGCAATACAGAAAAGCGCTGCCTGCACACACGGAACTGACCGTTTTGGACGGCACGGATATATGCGTACATTGCGAAAGTAACGACGCAAGATGTATGTCAATGTATTTTAAATGTTCTCGCTTTACGGGAGGGATGATTTCTATTCCTTCCTTGCCGCTGACATATTGCTTCAAAGACTGTATTTTTGTTCCGTAGCCGTAAACGGACAGGACTAGTTTGAATTTTTCCGCATCAAGCCGGTCAACGATAGCATATAGAAAATCCAAAGAATGGGGAGCGCCGAGATTTCCGATATATCCCAGAATGGTCTTGGTTCTGTCGGTAGCCCATGGCGGAATATCTGACGCGAGGTTTCCGATATGAAATATGCCGCACGGCAGTTGGAAAAATTTGATGGATTGATTATTATATCTTTTTGATATGAAACCGGTTTGTAAAGGTCCTAATGAAATGACGGACTGCGGGGAATTTTTTACGGTCAGTTTATAAAACAACTTATACGGAAAACTTTTTCCCGAAATCAAGCCCCATGCGGCAAATGCTTCCGGATACAAATCCATGGACCATAATATCCATTTTCTTTTTTTAAGAAGAAGAGATGCCCACATGTTTAACAGTCCGGGGTCTGTCATGACAATGGTAACATCACAGTTGATTTTTTTCGACTTTCTTATCAAAAAATATCCGGATAATATGTTGGCAAACAATCTCGGTAATTTGCTTTCTCCATTATACAAGGTTTTTACCTTAAATATGTTACCCGCAGGCAGGTTTTCATTTTTGCCTAAAAAGGAAGAATCTACGTGGACGACATTCACTTCAAAACCGGCGTCGAGCAGGTATCTCGCCAGTTCTGCCGCCGATTCGCCCGTTATGCCCTTGTAGGGCGGATAATCGCGATTGACAATATTGACTGTTACCTTTTTTGCATTTTCCATGCCTGAAAAATCTCGTTAAATGTATCTTCAAGGCTTTTGGTAATATCCCAGTCGGGATAATGACTGCGCATTTTCGATAAATCGCTGTAATAACAGATGTGGTCGCCTATCCTGTTCTCCTCCTGATATTTCCATTTCATCGGAATGCCGGAAATGCGGGAAATTATCTCAAAAGCCTCGAGAATGGAACAGGTATTGTTTTTTCCGCCGCCAATATTGTAAACTTCGGCTATTCTTGGCGCCTTAATAAATTCCTCGATAAACCGGGCGACATCGTGTGAATGAATATTATCGCGTACCTGTTTACCCTTGTATCCGAAAACGGTATATTCCTTTTCTTCGAGATTGCATTTTACGAGATAACTCAAAAACCCGTGCAGTTCGACGCCCGTATGATTGGGTCCGGTAAGGCATCCACCACGCAAACAGGTAGTTGGCATATCGAAATAACGCCCGTATTCCTGAACGGAAATATCGCCCGACACTTTAGACGCGCCAAACAGTGAATGCTTTGTCCGGTCTATCCTGAATGTCTCGGGAATGCCGTTCTTATAGCGTTCATCGGCATAGTCCCAGCGTGTTTCCAACTCGACCAGGGGAATTTCATTCGGAGCATCTCCATATACTTTGTTGGTGGACATGTGCACGAACGGTATTTGCGTGGAATATCTTCTCGTCGCCTCCAGCAAATTGAACGTCCCGACGGCATTTGTATCAAAATCGTCGAAAGGAATGGCTGCCGCCCTGTCATGGCTCGGCTGCGCCGCCGTATGCACGATGGCGTCGGGCTTTATCTCACTGATAATTTTAAGAACGTTTTCCCTGTCGCGAATATCCAGTTCGTGATGCGTATAGCCCTTAATCGTCTTTTCCAGACGATGCTGATTCCATCGCGTATCGCCCGACGGACCGAAAAATACCGCACGCTGATTGTTATCAATACCATGAATTTCCCATCCGAGGTCTGCAAAATGCACGCAGACCTCCGACCCGATAAGTCCCGAAGAACCTGTAACCAATAATGTTTTCATATTTAAAATATTTGTTATTATTTCATTGTCCTGTAAAATAAGGGTTGGGCGGAAGTTCCATTACTCTAAACTTATTATCCCTCAAATTATTTAACAGTTCCTGTTGGGGCTTTTCTTTAAAAATAACAGCACACAAAGTGTTATAGGGAATAATTCTCAATTTGCATACAAAATCCCAAACGGCATATTTTCTTTTCAACTTTTTATAAAGTCCTTTATCAAACGGAACTTTAAAAGAATCCCCCCATTTTGCCGGTACGTCGGTCATTATAGTGTTCACTTCTTTAAAAGCAATACAGGAAAGTCCCATGCCCATCGCTATTTTCTCAATTTCTCTGTCTGAGATTTTAAAAACGTAATTACCAACGATTTCCCAAGAAAAGCGATTTTTCCAAATTTTATTAATCAGATAAGGATTAAAGCAATCGCAAATATTCTTCAAAAAAAGCAATAACGGCATTCTGCACAAGGTGTCCACCGATTCAATCATGAAATTGTCTTGACGAAAACGTTCATGAACCTTATAGCTCATGGTTGATCTTGTTTCTTCCATAATTATTGTTAAAACAGTATTATTCTATTGCCTTACATGTCGCCCGTATCAACCCCTTTCTTAACCAGGGAGCAGATAACTTTCTGTCCCAAAAACATATCACGTATCCTTTTGAAAATGTCGTCTGAAACCGGTTAGTTTCTAGATAACTGTTTATTATCTCCGCATCATTTTGTTTGTGATAGGTACAAATCGCTATTTTGAGTTTTTTTTGATTGGACAACAGTTCCCGGGCACCTTGAAGAACCTCCATTTCTGCACCCTCAACATCAACTTTCATAAAATTGATTTCTTGATCTTCAAAGTAGTCATCAAGACAAATCTCATTTTCGGTATTATGGTCGGAAACAAATTTGTTGACAATAACAACTTTCTCTCTCCATGGTTCGAATGTTTTTTTCAAAGCCAAAACCCAATCCTCTTCTGTCTCGAATAAATATATTTTTTTGGCCCTTTCCACTACCGACAAGGCAAAATTACCTTCTGCCACACCGATATCAACGACTACATCTCCATCATTTACCTCGAAATTTTCGTATTCATACCGGTGAGGCGACGCTATATCCTGTTCCGTCAGCGACATTGTGTAGTATTCCTTTATCCGTTTTTCCTTCCAAGCCGGACTGAAATACAAACGCTTGTTTTCATGCATCACATATTTCATCCTGCAATCCTTGTCTGTATAAACTAGAACAGTATCGGGTTTATATTTTTGGGTAAACTCATACGGTAACATTGAAAGTGGATTTTTTTCAAGATACCCGAGCACCTCATTTTTTTCATAATCGCAATTATCCCCTATCAGATTTTTTCGCAGAAAAGCAAGTATTTTTCTTCTAAAGACTATTTTTCGAAAGTTTTGATTTATATTCGAACGATATACATTTTTTACTACTGCATGCAAGATTTGTTTCAATGTATTTTCTTTGATTTTATTCATGAAATTTTTCCCAATTAATCTGAATTAAAAAGAATCTTCAATTTTTCTTCTTTCGTAAACATCCAATAATGTATCAGATGTTAAATTGTAAATTTTGGCTCCGAGATGTTTGGCGTAATCTTTTAGAATGTAGTGACTTCTAAACATTTTAGATACGGTTATAAGCCATCTCTCTATCGTCCAATCTTTTGCAACGCCATCAACAATAGCCACTTTTTCTACTTTTTCCTTATCGTAAAAATGACTGTCTTCCCTATAAATCAAATTATCATACCCAACGCTTAATTGTTTAATAAAAGTATGATCAGCTCCTAACACATTTATTTCTTTATAACCACTATTCAGAGCCAGAAAAATAGATGCATTTAACACTGTTTGGGGAGAAGGCATTCCTGTATTCTTTTTATACCAATAATTTCGACAAAATCGAAATCCGTTTAATGATAAAGAGGAATATCCGATTATGTTAATGTGTGCATTTTCTTTAATCAATCTAATTCTTTCTGCTTTAAGAGCAAAAATTGGAATAAATAAGGTCATATCCCAATAAACAAGATTTTTCAGTCCATCAACGAGTGCAACAACAAAATCTATCTCAGTATCCGAAATAGTATCAATCCAATAAACAGGATCAACCAGCACATAGTATTTTGGTTTTAGGCACAAAAATAAATCCGATACAACAAATTGATTCATTACAAATGTATCTTTTTTACTTAGCAGTTGAATATGATTTCCAATATCATTTGTTAATGATGGACCATCAGCAAGAATATATGCTACATTATTTTCACAATGTCTATACATATATTGGTTTTTACAGGTCGGAAGAAATAATACGATTTTTACGATAGATTTAAACGTATAAAAAAAATTGTAACAAAAAGAGGCGATGAATGAAATCATGAAAATAGATAATTAGAAGAGTAAACCTTGTGTTAATGCTGAACCGGCATTGATAGCATAACTAGCTTTCTTGCCTAATATTGTCTCATACTCTCTCGGATGCAACCCATCCCCCGGCCGTATTACTTTGATATTATCTTTCGTAAAAGCTTCCCCTGCCTTAATATCCTTAGAGGCATAAATAGAGCGCTTAAAGATACGACTATTTTTTTCAGCTTCCAAAATTCCATAAGATATTTTTCCTAAAGCCAAATAGGCACGATTGGTTTCTTCCACTAAGGCTTTCATTTCTTGAGGCTCCATCGAAAAAGCGCTGTCCACCCCACCTTCGGAGCGACTTAAACAAAAATGCTTCTCGATGACCGTTGCTCCCAAAGCAACCGATGCAATGGCTACGCCAATTCCCAAAGTATGGTCGGAAAGACCAACCTTGCAATCAAACAATTGCTGTAAGTGCGGAATGGTAAGCAGATTGGTGTTTTCGGGCGTAGCCGGGTAGGTGCTTGTGCATTTCAACAGGGTTAAATCCGTACAACCGTTTTCACGCAGGGTATTTACCGCTTCCTCTATTTCAGCCAAAGTAGATGCACCCGTTGACATGATCACAGGTTTACCTGTTTGGGCAATGTATTTGAGCAGCGGAATATGATTTACTTCAAAGGATGCGATTTTATAAATGGGATTGTTTAATTTTTCCAAAAAATCAACAGCCGTTTCGTCAAAAGGCGTAGAAAAACAGATGATTCCTTTTTCTTTTGCCCTGTCGAACAATGCTTGATACCATTCCCAAGGCGTATGGGCTTCCTGATACAAATCGTATAAATCACGCCCATACCACAACGATTTTTTATCGGTAATGGTACATGCGCCTTTTATGGTCAAAGTATCTGCCGTGTAAGTCTGTAATTTAACAGCATCCACTTTGGCATCAGCCGCAGCATCAATAATTGCCAAACCTCGTTCGAGACTTTGGTTGTGATTGCCCGACATCTCGGCTATGATAAATGGTTTATTTGTTTCCATCTTTACAATAAACATTAAAAATATGTTCCTTAACGGTTTCTATCTTTTCTAAACTAAAACCCAAAGTTACAAAAATTTTGTTAGATGCAGTATTGTCAGTTTGAACTAAAGCTTTAAATGTGCAGTTAGGCACCTCCTCCCTCATTTTTTTACACCCCAATTGCAGTATCAAAAGTCCCATTCCTTTTCTTCTATGCGACTTATCAATTGAATAACTTATCATAAATGCATCATCTTCTTTATCAAATCGTACCACCCCGATATGCTCGTTTTCAGCATCGGTTAAAATAAAAATATGGGATTGATTACTTTTCAATTTGTTGGTAAACCAATGGATATGTTCCTCCCATTCTATCTTTTTCTTTATGACGGCTGTTGTTCTGACTTCATCGTCGTTAGCCCAGTCAAACAACAGTTTTGCATCATTGATTGTTGCTTTCCGCAATTTTAATTTTTGTTCATTTTCCAATATCCTAAAAATAGACCTGATGCGTTCTCCCGACTGTCCGTCAAAATATTTTCTTTGTGTTTCAATACAACGTTGCACCGTCAATGAATCATTCACAAATAGTTCGGAAACATCAAAAGCGATGCCGTTTTTCAGATAAAAATCATAGATATCTTTTTGATTGTCTGCAATTAATTTCAAATATAACTCACCGCCTCTTTTTGACAAGTATTCACAAGAAACCGTGCTTGGCGGGCAAATCGCATATCTGCATTGAGACATGATATCTGCCATCTTTTGAGCCGAAAGATTTTTTAGAATTTCAATATTTAGTTTCGATGTTTGTTGGAAATTTATCAAATCCTGCTGATATTGAAATGCGTCTCCGACAACTACATAGCATTGGTGCGGGAACTGTTTATCTTCCAATAATCTTAAAATTTGCAGAGTTGCATTTTCTTTATCGGCTCCTCCCAAGCAAATTAATAGAGAAAAAGTGTCGTTTTTTTCTTCTCTTTTCAAAAATTCGGGTCTTAACAAAGCATAATCCGTACCTAAAAACAGGTATGTGTACGGAGCAGCAATATAAGATTCTTTCCGTACACCGCCGGCATGATTGATGACCACATCCGCCACAAAATGCTTGTCGTGTATATCATCAATGCAAACCAATTTACATCCTTTGTTTTTAATTGCTTTTTGATAATCCGTATCAAAAAAATAATTGTCCAATACAACTATTTCGTTACCTGAAAGGCAGGATAAAAACGCATCAAAATGTTCATCCGATTCGGGCAATTTAATAATGTCATTACATACTTTACGCGCTTCTGTATTGATATAATCCGTCAGAAAGCGAGTAGCAAAAACACGATCAAAATCTTCTTTCAGCATCTCTGCCAAAGCGAGGCTTCTGATAACATGACCTAAACCTATTTCCGAATTGCCGTCGGCACGAAAAAATACCTTTTGCTTTATCATTAATTTAATCTTGCAAACCCCGCATGACAAACCGGACCTTCCAACAATTTCATAACATCCAATTCGCCTTTTTCACATTTGGCAATCACTTGATAGACCTCATTTAATGCCTCAAAATAAGCATTCAAATCGGTTTCAGTATGAGCCGTTGATGCATAAAAGTTTGTACTTGCCAGAAATCTTTTTTTGAGCATTTCTTGTGTTATCAGCGTTTTATACGCTAACGGATTATCGCATTGAAAAGCGTAAGTAGAAAGAGCAGGAATACCCGATATGCTGATTTTTAATCCGTTTTCATCGGCTAATTTTTTCCATCCTGCACGCATTTTCTCCCCGGTTTGAGTGATTATTTCCCATGACTTAACACGTTCCATTACTTCCAAAGTTTTCAATGCGGCAGTTGGTCCGATACGTTCTGTCCAAAAAGTGCTGCTGATAAATGTTGTTTGGGCGACTTCCATAATTTCTTGCCTTCCCACAACAGCTGTCAAGGCATATCCGTTACCGATGGTTTTTCCGAAAATGGTTATATCAGGTTCAATGCCGTATTTTTTGAAAATACCGCCGAATGTTTCCCTAAAACCCGAAGTACATTCATCGAAGACCAATACGATATTGTTTTTCGTTGCCAAATCCCGTACTTTTTGCAGAAAATTGTTTTCGGGACCGAAATTGCGGACGACCTCCATTTTTATGACACCGATGTTTTCATTAGCTACAATCTGTTCCAACTCTTCTATATTGTTGTAGCGGAATGGAAACACGGTGTTTTTAAGGTTTTTTGGAACGCCATTCGGACTTAATCCCGGCAGAAGATGTTCCGACAATCCATCACCATTGTGGTTTGTCGAAAGATACCAATCATGCCAGCCGTGATAACCGCAAATAGCCACATTATCTTTGCCCGATGCGGCTCTTGCAATACGAATGGCAATGGCGTTTGCTTCGCCTCCGCTTCGTGCGAAACGCACCATGGCAGCCCAAGGGTTTATTTCTATCAGTTTCTCAGCTAACCATACTTCTTCCGGACAGTTCAACGTGCTCATATTGCCGTTTTTAACGGTTTGCATGACTGCATCATCCACCTCATCGTGTCCGTAACCCAGCGTATTGGTGCCGATTCCCATAATTGACAAATCCTTGTAGGCATTACCGTCCAAATCCCAAACGGTACATCCTTTGGCTTTTGAAAAATAAGAGGGCCAATGCTCCGGCAAAAACATTTCCGGACGCTTAGATAACAGCATTGTTCCTCCCGGAATCAATGTTTTGGCTTTTTTGTATAATTCTTGTCCTTTTCCCATTGTCTTAACCTTTTAACAATTTGTATTTTAATTCGGCTAATTTCCAATCATCTATTGTATCTATATCTTGAACTTCCCGCTCATCCATAATATATGCCATGGTTTTTGCCGGTATCAAGGTTTTTTCTCTGAAAAAAGCGATGCTTCTTATCATATAAAACATACCTGCATCGAAAAATTTTGGCGCCAAATCTTGCGAACGGATTAATTGAGCGTTCCTGTCATTGGGGACAAGAAGTCCGTTTTCAATTTTCATCGCCCATTCAATCGGCACGGGATATTTACACACAGGTTGCAAAGCATCGTTATCTGAGGCTATCAGTTGATTGTATGCATCTTGTAATGTTTGTCCCGAAAGAAACGGGACACAGGGATATACGCAACATATATAATCAAACTCTCGACCGGCGTTTTTGTAATTGCAAACTACCTCTTCCAGCACATCGAATGTAGCAGCAAAATCGTCTGCTGTTTGCGACGAACGCATGAAAGGCACATTAGCCCCGTTATTCAAGGCAACTTCGGCAATTTCATCACTGTCGGTGGAGACCATAATTTCCGAAAATATTCCGGCATTTTTACATGCACCTATTGCATAACTCAGCATGGGTTTTCCCAAAAAAGATTTAATGTTTTTTCCGGGAATGCGTTTGCTTCCCCCTCGAGCCGGAATTATTGCGATTGTTTTTTGCATGACTTATTGTTTATTTCAATTCCAATTTACAGGATTAAGCAATTCCTTTTCTTTTACGTCGAGCGAGTCAATATATTCAACGATTTTTGCAGACGCTTCCGTCCAAATGCTTCTAATATTTCTTTGCAATTGAACAATATTATCAACTCCTACTAACACTCCATCAATGTCGGACCGGTGTATTACACCGTTTAACGCCAATTCTTCAACGGTAATATTTTGCTCCTTGCAAAAATTGGATATATCAACCAAATACGGTTTGAGAGGCTTCAATTGCTCGGGCAAATCGTCAACAGATTTAAAAAATAACCCTTGTAAAAAAACAGAACGAGTATGAATTTCGACATTTCGTTGTTTCAACTCTTTCAGATAAGGTTCAAATGCTCTGTCTAACAGGTTGTATGGAATTTGTACAATATCAAACCTTACATTTTTTGAAAACAGGTATTCCAATTCCCGAATGTTATAGAGCGAAAAGCCTGTTTTTTCAATCCGTCCGTCTTTTTGCAACGCTTTAATATCTGCCCATATCGAGGGGTTTTCCTTGAAATACTCAAAATGATGAACCAAGTAACCATACAACTTGTCTTTTTTCAGCCGTTTGGTTGTTTCCTCAAATATTGACTTGGGAGTTTCCGCTGTTTGCGGTATTTTGGAAACAATTTTAAAATAATCGTCCTTTTCCAAAAGTTCGCCCAATACTGCCTCGCTGTCTCCATAGGCGTAAGAGGTGTCGAGTACGGATATTCCATTGTCCTTGGCTTCGACAAGAATTTTTGCAACATCGGGAACGAGAACTTGTCCTGTGGAATTGTTTATACCATAGGGAAGTCCAAATTGAACGGTACCTAATATCAACTTATTCGACGGATTCATTAACTATACCATATACGTAAGAATCTATTCTTTTCCCTTCAAACAAATATTTTTCTTTTTCACAGCCTTCTCTGACAAATCCTGCCTTTTCAAACGCCTTTATCGAACCGATATTTAAATCGTAAATTCCGGCGTATAGTCGGTGAAGTTTTAATTGTTTGAAAGCATAATCAACACATAACCGTATTGCTTCGGTAGCAATACCTTTCCCCCAATAATTTTTATCTCCGATAATTAAACCTACATCAGCATATTTGTATATGGGATGTATATTTCCGATTTTTATATTCCCGACATGTTTGCCGGATTGAATATCGGTTATTGCAAAGCAATAATTACTATCATTGTTCACATGGGCAATAAAATTTTTCAAAGACTCCATCGTATGAATTGTATGACGACTTTCAGTGTATTTAACGGTTTCATAATCGTTCAGCCAACTGAGATAATCAGTAGATGCGTCTTCAATTGACAAGTTTCTTAATAAGATATTCTTTCCTCTAAGCATTTCTCCTAGTTGCTGATACAATTAAACTGTTTGATCCCATAAATCCGCATCGGGCAGAGGCTTTCCTTTCTCTACTTTTGACAAGTCAAATCCCCAGTGAGCCACTTCATTTTTTTGCACCGCTTCAACAAATTCTTCTTCCGTCATGTCAAGATATTTCAAAAACAAATCTAACGAAGCCGGTCGTTTGCCATCATATTCTAAAGCAAGTGCATACCCTTTATCTCTGGTCATTTCGCCATTGCGAATATCTATACAAGCCAAGTGATTTGTCCTTCCATGTCCCCGTTTGATATATTTACAATAATCTCTAATTCCCTGCCACTGGCATTCTATTTTTTCATAATCATACTCTGGAGGTATGCCCTCAACAGGCTGTCCTTTCCAACCTAACTCTCGTTTTATGATTTCAACATTTTGCTTTGTATTCCATTTAATGTAACTACCCAAATAAATAGATTTAGCCCCCAATTTATCAAGTTCTTGTTTTGAAGGGAAGACGTATTGGTACAAATCTCTTTTTTCCACTTGCCCGCCTAACAATTCATACATTTGATCAGCTGTTAACCCCAAATTCACCATCTGGTTAAAGAGAGTTTCATTGAATTCCGTCAATTCTTCATGTGTAACATAAGCACGATATTCTGCAGGCGATTCCCCCCAAATGACCAATGGAATATTATAACGTACTGCTACTTGCATGGTATGTGCAAATACACCGGTATGACAATGCCAGCAAAAATCTCCTGCTTCTATTAAAGATTGTTTCATGAGTTTTTTTACAACCTGCCAATTAGGAGTAAACTGCAAAACATCAACGCCTAATTTTTTGAATATTTTAGTATTGTTTTCGTCTACTAACGGTCTAAAACCCCAATGGTCAAATCTAACAACCAATGGCTTCATTTGTAGCTGGATAACAACATACCATAGTTGAAATACACTATCTTTTCCACCACTGTATGGCAAAATGCAATCGTATATGTCTTTTCCCTTATATCGTTCGACAATAGGATCTAACATTTTTTTGCGTGCATCCCAATCTATGTCCAAATGCTTTTTTTCGGACAACCTGCACACATTACAAACTCCTGCATTGTCAAAACTAACAGTTTCGTGAGTGTCTGGAAGGACACAATTTGTACAATATTTCATATTCATAGTTTTTATTGATTTATGTTAAAAAAAATTTTCACTTTTTCAATCACCCAATCCTGTTCTTCATTCGTCAATGTCGGATACATGGGTAAGCTCAAACAGTGTTTATAATAATTTTCCGCAGCAGGAAAGTCGCCTTCTTTCCATCCGAATTGTTTATAGTAAGGCATTAAATGTACAGGAACATAATGCACTTGCGCAAAAATATTGTTTGTATGTAAAAAATCATACAATTCCTTACGCTGCTCGATTTGTATGATATACAAATGATAAGCATGACCTTCTCTGTACCTGCCTACATTAAGATTCACCGGCGAACCTGTAAATGCCTCATCATATCTTTTGGCTATTTCTATTCTTCTGGCTATACCTTTGGAAGCTCTACCTAACTGACTGATACCCAAAGAGGCTAAAATATCCGGCATGCGATAATTGTATCCCAAGTCTTGCATTTCATAATACCACCCTCCATGATTTTGCTGTAATAATAAAGGGTCTTTGGTAATTCCATGTGTTCTCAACATACTTAACTTACGATAAAGGTTCTCATCATTTGTTGTTGCCATGCCTCCTTCGCCACAAGCAATGTGTTTCACCGGGTGAAAAGAAAATACGCTGATATCTGCGAATCGTCCATTTCCGCAATATTGTTTTTGTCCCGTCAAATCTGTAAAGTATCCTCCGGGAGCATGACAGGCGTCTTCAATAATCCATAGATTATATTGATTTGCAATGCTTCTAAGCCGTTCCATATCAACAGGTAACCCTGCAAAATCGACAGGTATTACGCCGCTATAATATCCCAAAGGTTTAGAACTCAACTTTTCTTCCAATTTGCTTAAATCCATCAAAGCCGTATCCGGATCAATATCAACAAAGTCTATTTTTCCTCCACAATAGGCAATGCAATTTGCCGAAGCAACAAATGTGATTGGAGTAGTCAGTACCATAGAAGAACCGGTAACTCCTAAAGACAATGCCGAAATATGTAGAGCTTCTGTAGCATTACCGACTAAAACCGCATATTTAGCACCGACATATCGGGCAAATGCCTGTTCAAATTCAAATATTTTCGGTCCCTGAGTCAAAAAATCAGACTTTAATGTATTGACAACGGACTGGACATCTTCATCCGTTATATTGTGCCGACCGTATGGTATTACTTTTTTACTCATTTTAATTGAATTTCTTAGATAAATCAATTGCTGCTCCAATGGCAGCATCCATGTTATAATATTCCCATTCGGCAAATCGTCCTAATAAAAAGAACGCTTTTTTCTCTAATTCCTTTTTTATGGAATTTATGATTGTTCTCGTATCTGAATTTTGAATAGGATATGTATATTGTGTAAAAGTATGGGTAATGTATTTTAAGGAAAAGGGTATTTTTCTAATTTGTTGTAAAATATCATTTTCTTCAAAAAAATCAGTAAATTCGATCGTTGCTGTTTTGATTTTCTCTGATGCATTGTTGGATGAAGCAAAATTTCCGGTGCATATTATTCGATGAGCATCATAATTATTATCAGGTAAATATATCCAACTGTAAGGAGTATCTTCTATTTCACATAGAACAGAAGTTGTTCCATGATATTTTAAAGAACTTATTTCATTGTCATACGATGGCAAGTCTACTCCGTTTAATGAAGATAATAAATCTTTTATATTTCCACAAAAAATTACTGAATCAAAAGTTTCACCCTGTATATTCCATGAAGAGGCCTGTCCGTCAATAAAGTTAATATTGGAATTATACTCAATGTTAATATCTTTCGCTAATCTGTCGGCAAGAAACTGTGATCCATTATATTTGGGATAGAAAAATGAGCTATGAACCATATTTGTCTCTTTGGCATGAATAAAATTATTGAACACGATTTCTTCCAGTTTTGGCATTGGTAATTTTCCTTCTAACCAGGATAGAGGAATTTCATGAAGTTCTTCTTTCCAAATCTTTTGATTATACGGTTTAAAATATATTTCATAAAGTGTTTTTCCAAAATTGGAAATAAGAAATTCTTCCAAATTCAGAGTTTTCTCTTGCTTTTGCCCTTTTACAAGTATGAATATATCTTCTATTATCCTGTTTATCATTGATTCTTCCATCATATAAATATGGTTTTCAATCGGATATCCGATTATTCTGCCCTGCGGCATGTATATGGAAGAATTTCGTATTGTTTTTGTAAACTCGCACTCTTTATCAAAGAAATTCCAAAACCAGTTAAGAACATCTTTTCGTTTCGAATTAAATACATGTCCTCCTACTTTATGATAAAGGTTTCCTTGAACAACATCGCATTTTATAAGACCTCCGGGTTTGGACTCTTTTTCAAAAACTTTTACAACATATTTTTCTTTCAAAAGATGGGCTATAGATAAGCCGGAAATGCCTGCACCAATAACAGCAATTTTTTTTATTTCCATTCAGAAAGTTTTATCGGATGTATAAAAAATGTATTATCGGGGAAGGAATTTCTTAACTTGTTTAGATTAAAATCATATTTTTGATCGAAAATCTGTTTTGTTCTATCACGTCCTAAAATGAGACCCTTAAGTTTTGTCTGATTTTGCAATACAATTTTTGGCGCACTTAATACCAATGAAGTTGGTATTGCAAATTCAACAAATAAACCGGAAGCTGCAAAAGCCCCACAATAAGTACAAAACTTTGGCATAACGTCTTTAGTTAAAATAAGAACATCGCTATAACCCCATATTAAAGGATACTTTAGTTTTCTTCCTTTAAACAAAAACAAGATTTCTTTTAGAAATTTGATTGTCCAATATTTCATTTCCTTTAAATTGAAAATATTAGAAGCTGTCAAAAATAATGACATAAACATGAATTTTATCATTATACTAATCTTTATTTTTGAAGTCCTTAGTCTATGATTATTGAATAACATTACAGCTTCATTATAATCGGGTAAGATCTTCTTTATTTCAACACCCGGTTTTTCAATATTGTATAATAGAGGATAGACTTCTGCTTTCTGTAAATGTAATTCTCTAAAATCGGTAATGAAATTTTCATCTTCTGCCAATCCTAATTTCTCAAATAAATTGATTTCTGTTAATTCAGGATTTAACAGCATATCATCTGCGACAATAAAGAAATGAGTAAAATCCATATCTTTTATTCTTTGGTATGCCTGGGAAATATA
>JAITMT010000119.1 GCA_031277235.1 Tannerella sp. | reverse complement strand
TGCATGGCAGTTATCTTTCGGGAAACAATGTGGAAATGTTGAAAAAAGAAAAAGCGAAATTGGAAGAAATTTTGGACATTTCCATCATCGACAACCGCAACCATTTTTTGGCTTCCCGCGAGCCTGAGGAAATGGAAAATTTGGTAAAAATCGGAATTACAGACGATTACACAATGGGTTATGCCGATGTGGCAGGATTTCGGTTGGGAACTTCAAAACCTGTCCGATTCATCAATCCTGCGACGAAACGTTTAGCTTCGTTAATCATTCATCCTCTGACAGTTATGGAATCTACCCTGAAAGAAGAAAAATACATGAATTTATCTTACGATGAGGCTCAGGAGTATTGTAATACATTGATAGACAACGTAAAAAAAGTTAACGGAGAATTGACGCTTCTATGGCACAATACGTCTTTTTTTGTCAAGGGCGATTTATATCTGCATGAATTGTATATCAACATTTTAACACATTTAAGAACATGAAAATAGTAACCATTATCGGGGCAAGACCCCAAATCATTAAGGCAGCGATGATTAGCAACGCAATAGAGCGTTATAATGCTGAAAATAAGGAAAATAAGATTGTAGAATGGATACTGCACACCGGGCAGCATTACGATAAAAACATGAACGAGGTGTTTTTCAATGAATTGGAGTTGAAAAAACCGCATTGGCAGTTGAATTGCGGCGGGATTGCGGGTCATACGAAAATGCTTGCCAACATGTTGCTGGGCATTGAAAAAGCGTTGATTGAGGCGAGCCCCGATTTTGTCATCGTTTACGGCGATACGAACAGTACGCTGGCAGGCGCCATTGCCGCTTCACAACTGAATATTCCGCTGATTCACATTGAGGCGGGATTGCGCAGTTTCAATATGAATATGCCCGAAGAAAAAAACAGAGTGCTCACGGACAGGCTTGCTTCCCTGCTGTTTTGTCCGACTTATACGTCCGTTCAAAACCTTGCTAATGAGAATATTAAGGAAGGAATTTTTTATTGTGGCGATGTGATGTACGATGCGGCGCTGCATTATGGGGAGATGGCGGAAAAGAAGTCTGAAATCCTGTTGCGTTATCATTTGTATGGTCTTGATTATTACCTGTGTACGGTTCATCGAGCCGAAAATACCAATAACCCCGAACGCCTCACGCAAATTATTCTTGCGCTTGTGGAAATGGCGTCGGAAGCACAGCCCGTCATTTTTCCCGTGCATCCGCGCACGAAGGTTTACCTTGATAATTACAATCTTATGCCGACTCTTGCCACGAATCCTTCTGTAAAATTGATAGAACCGGTTGATTATCTGGATATGATCATGCTGGAAAAAAATGCAAAAATGATTTTAACGGATTCGGGCGGAATACAGAAAGAGGCTTATTTTCAGCGAGTTCCATGTGTTACTTTGCGTGAAGAAACGGAATGGGTCGAGACGGTCTATGCGGGCTGGAATCAGATTGCAGGTTACAAAACCGAAAAGATTCTCGAATGCGTGCGCCGGACGCCCGAACGCACTGAAATTAAGGAATATGGCGACGGAAAGGCTGCCGAAAAAATTATAAATGCGATAGTCTGTGTGTGAAAAACCCTCAATATTAGTGTTTTGCGATATGTTTCCGCCTGCTTTCGGACCGCGTGTGGGATATCTGTGCAAGTATCTCAAAATCAACGGTTGGAAACCTGTCGTCATCACGGAATATATTGAAGATCAAATATTTGAATTTTTGAAAGGCGATACTGAAGTTCACGCTGTGAAATACTACCGTAAAACAGGATTTGCGGGAAAAGTGGAGTGGGGCTGGACGATGTTGCGCGACGTTTTGACGGATTACAAAAACAGAAAAATCTATCGGGAAGCATTGAAATTAACTGATAGTCAACGGTTTGATTTGATTTTATGTAGCGCTTATCGCACTTTTCCGCTACCGGCAGCCGGGCGGTTGGCGCGGAAAACGGGTTTACCGCTTGTTGTGGATTTGCGCGATATTATGGAGCAATATACAGGAAATGAGTTTATTACGCATAAAATACCTCATTTTCTGGGGCTTGAAAAATGGTTGGTTGCTAATTTCAAACGGCGAAATTTAAAAATACGGAATCGAGTGTTGCGAAGGGCGGCGCACATAACAACCGTATCTCCCTGGCACGTAGAGGTTTTGAAGCAGTTTAACCCGAATATAAGTCTGATTTATAATGGTTTCGATTCCGAAATTTTTTATCCGATTGATAGCAAGGAAGATATATTTTACATTACTTATACGGGTCGTTTGATTAGCGCCGAAATGCGCAATCCTGACCTGTTGTTTCAAGCGATGGAAAGGATTGTTGCAGAGGGTATTATCACATCAAAACAATTTCAGGTTCGCTGGTTTACGGATGAAAAATCGAAGGTAATAATTCAGAATAAAATTTGTAAATATCCTGAAATTCAAGAGTTTATGTGTTATCATGATTATGTGTCGGCGACGGAAATACCCAAAATACTCAATGAGAGCGCTATCTTGTTGATTTTGACCAATAAAGCGGATGAAAAAGGTCCGCAAGGCGTGATGACTACCAAGTTTTTTGAATATTTGGCGGTTGGCAAGCCGATTTTGTGCGTGAGAGGTGATGAAGGATGTCTTGAAGAAGTGATAAACAAAACAAAATCAGGACTTTCTGCCCATAATGTTGATGAAGTTTACGATTTTGTCAAGCAACATTTTGTAGATTGGAAATCGGGAAAATTACCGGTTAATTCGTCTGATAAAGAAGAAGTTGCAAAATTTTCCCGTGAAAAACAGGCTGTGCAGTTTATTGAAATTTTCAAACAAGTTGTTGATAATGAATAGAATAATTAACATCGTATCATTGAATATTCCGTATCCTGCCAATTATGGCGGCGTGATAGATATTTATTACAAAATCAAGGCTTTACATGATTGCGACGTAAAAATTATTTTGCATTGCTTTGAATATGAGCGACCTCGCGCCCAAGAGTTGGAAAATATTTGTGAGGAAGTGCTTTATTACAAGCGCAAAACGGGCGTTTTGGCCAATTTATCCGTGCTGCCTTACAATGTTTACGGTCGAAAGGACAAACGCCTGATTGGTAACTTGTTAAAAAACGATTATCCGATTCTGTTTGAGGGGTTGCATACTTGTTACTATCTGAATGACAGCCGTTTAAAAGGAAGAATAAAAATTTTCCGCGAGTGCAATATCGAACATGATTACTATCGCGAAATCGGAAAAGCGGAAAATAACCGGATGAAAAAAATCTTCTATTACATTGAGGCTATGCGTTTTAAATGGTTTCAATCCAACGTGGCCACAGCCGATTTAAGCCTCTCGGTTTCGCAAACAGACGCGGCATATTTGCAAAAAATATTCCCTTCAAATTGCGTGGAATTTATGCCATGTTTTCACGGAAATAATTCTGTATCAGCCGTTCCCGGACAGTCGGATTTCATTTTGTATCACGGAAAACTTTCCGTCAAGGAGAACGAAAAGGCTGCGTTGTATCTGATTGAAAATATTTTTTCAAAACTCCCTGATTATAAATGTATTATTGCAGGGATGAATCCGTCAAAAACCTTGTTGAAAGCCGCATCCAAACATGCAAATATTCAGGTAGAAGCGAATCCGTCGGTGGAACGAATTAACGAACTGATTTCTACAGCGCAAATAAACTTGCTTGTTACGTTTCAAGATACAGGCTTGAAAATCAAATTGTTAAATAGCCTTTTTACCGGACGTTATATCGTCGTAAATTCGATGATGCTGACAGGCAGCGGATTGAATGAACTTTGTTATGTTGCCGATGATCAGAAAGATATGATAAAAATCTGTAAAGACCTGATGCAAAAGCCGTTTACGGCAGACGCGCTCGAACTTCGCAAAAAACTGCTTTTTCCAACCTTTTCCAATGAATATCAGGCAGAAAGGTTGATAAATCTATTGTCTGATACGAATATTTCCTCTTAGATTTCAATTCTTCTATTCTGTTTTATCTTGGAAATAATTCACTACCTTTGCAAAAAATATCACAATGAACGCAAAAAATTTATTCCTCCACTACGTAACTTTCGACACGCAGTCCGACGAGTCTTCAACAACCTGCCCGAGCACGGACGGACAGCGGGTTTTTGCCGAATTTTTAACCCGCCAACTGAAAGATATCGGCTTGAAAAACGTTTCTTTGGACAAAAACGGTTATATAATGGCTACATTACCGGGCAATTCCGGTAATAAAAACCTGCCGACCATCGGTTTTATTGCCCATTTGGATACGAGTCCCGATATGTCCGGAAAAAATGTGAAACCCAAGATTGTCAAGTACAAAGGCGGTAATATTGTGCTGAATAAAAAGAAAAACATCGTTTTGTCGCCGGAGATATTTCCCGAACTGAACGATTACGTCGGACAGGAACTCATTGTTACCGACGGAAATACACTGCTTGGAGCCGATGACAAAGCCGGTGTTGCGGCAATTGTATCGGCTATGAAATATTTGATGGATCATCCTGATATTCAGCGTGGAACAGTACGAATCGGTTTCACGCCGGACGAAGAAATCGGTCGCGGCGCCGATAAATTCAACGTCAAGAAATTCGGCTGCGACTGGGCATACACGGTGGACGGCGGCGCGGTCGGGGAACTGGAATACGAAAATTTCAATGCCGCCGTTGCCAAAATCACCGTCAAGGGGAGAAACGTGCATCCCGGCTATGCCAAAGATAAAATGGTCAATGCCATACATTTAGCCGCCGAAATCATCAAATCCATTCCGAAAGATGCAAGACCCGAAAACACCGAAAAACGCGAAGGATTCTATCACGTAACCTCTGTCGGCGGTACGGTCGAAGAAGCCCATATCTCCATAATTATCAGGCAATTTGACAGGGAGAAATTCGCTCATGCCAAGCAGTGGCTGGGCGATTTATCAAAGAATGTGGCTGAAAAAGAGGGTGGAACGGTCATTTATGACGTTAAAGACCAGTATTACAATATGTACGAAATCGTCGAACCGCAAAAGCATATCATAGAAATTGCCCACAAAGCGATGGAAAACGTTGGCGTAAAACCGATTGTGAAACCGATTCGCGGCGGTACGGATGGCGCCCGACTGTCATTTATGGGACTCCCCTGTCCGAATATCTTCGCCGGCGGATTGAATTTTCACGGTCGCCACGAGTTTTTGCCCGTCCCTTCCCTCGAAAAAAGCAAGGACGTAATCGTCGAAATAATCAGGACTGTTGCCGAAATGCGGAAAAATTAAGTGTTTTTTACAAAAAGAATGTTTATCTTTGCAACGTTTCATTGGTAAAAATGATGATTATGACACATCTTGCTATAAAAGGACAACTTACTCAGTATCAAATAAATGCCGTATTTGAAATATTAAATTCATGGAATATTGAGGCGGAAATTATGGATATCTCAAAATCTGCCGACAAACAAACTTTACGCAGGGAAGCCGCACACCGGGCTAATGGTTTGTTGCACAAATACGCAAACAACGCCCTTGTGGAGAAGGAAAAGGAGGCTTGGGCAAATCATGTAAAAGAAAAGTATGACAATATTTGACACCAACGCATTATTGCGTTACATACTGCGCGATAATCAGCGTATGGCTGATGATGTGGAGAATGAGTTGTCTCAAAGCGACTGTTTAGTTTGTTGAAGTCGTAGCAGAAATGGTATATGTTTTAAGCAAAGTATATGGAATAGAACGGGATAGTATTCGACAATCTATTGAAGCAATTGCTGACATTGATGAATATCTTTTTGAAAATCAAAATGTTATTCTGTATGCTCTTACTATTTATGCTTTTTCTAAACTGGATTTTGTTGATTGTCTGCTTATTGGTTATTCAAAGATAAAAGGCTATAATGTTTTTACTTTCGATAAAAAATTGAAGAACAGACTGTAACAAACAATAAATTGCTGCAAGTAAGTTATAAAATAAACTTTCACCATGAAAAAATTATTAACACTCAGTATTTTACCGTTTTTAGTATGTTGCAAACAGCAAACCGTTAAAGACAGTGATAACGGCAATGGTGATGCGGTCATTCAGGATACGGTAATCATTGCCCCCCTGGACAGCGGGAATGTTTTTTATAAAAACAAAGAGCCTTTTGGCGAAATTATTGAACTGAAAGGAACACATATTGAGGGAGATACTTTCATTTTCAAAGTGCAGGGTTCTCAAATGCTGGTAAGAGATAATAAACTGGTTTACGGCAGTCATTGGGGAGATAAACCCTTTATAATCTTTGATTTACCATCTTTGATGTTCGAAAAACATGCAAAAGGCACTAAAGGACAAGGTCCCGACGAATTTATGTATCCTACGCTTGTTCCAACTACGGACACTACTATCCTGTGTTACGCTTTTGAGATGACGAATCAAAAGTTGTATAAATTATACGCTTCCGGGGAAATGTCTTATTTTCCGTTCAATTTGTCACCTGCGGCACAATCGAAATCCAGTGACAAACAGATTGTAAACGTAGCGTCCGATGATTTTATGTATGTGGAAACGAGCAAAACGGGAAAAAGTATTTTTCGGACGACAAAAGTCGGGGATTCCATCGTTACGAGGGAAATTTATAATCTCGGATTGAACCCGAAACGAAAATCATGGGCAAATTATATCGGTGATTTTGCCGTCAATCCTCAGAAAGACAGGATGGTTTATGCTTATAAATACCTCAAAATCATTAAGTTTATGGATATGGAAGCCCGTACGGTCAAAACCATTGATTTTGAAAGGGGAGAGTTTGATGAAGGAACGTTACGTGTAGCTGACGGCATGGACCAAAATGTAACCCATTACTGGGGCGTTTCAGCCGGAAAAGATTTTGTGTATTTTCTGTACAGTGGTCGTACTCCTCCCCAAGTGATGAATGAAAACAATAAACAAATATTCTATATCTTTTTAGAACAGTACGATTGGAATGGAAATCCTGTCCGCAAATTCAAATTGGACAGATGGGGATATTTTACGGTTGATGAAGAAAACAAAAAGATTTATCTCGCTTCAACAAACGATGACGATCCTTTCTTCGTTTTTCAACTGGAATAAATCACTTATCCGTCCAAAAATCAATCATTTGCAAAATGGTTTTGTTGCAGACGGGGCAAAACGGCGCGTAATCCCGCATCATGCAATGGTCGGAAGGACGGTAAACGCCTTTTGAAGTGTACCCGCCACCTTCAAACACGCCCAATTTAGCGGCATAAGGGGTTTTTAGCGGCGTCGGTATCGGTGTTTTTGGAGATAGCATCTTTTTCCATTTCCGGCTGAAATCAACCAGCGTCGTGATATTCGGTTCCCAAGGCTCCACTTTCCGGTTGTAAAAATCGCTCATGTCGTCGTCATAAAAATATTCGTCCGCCAATCCCGCAAAACTATGTCCGAATTCGTGTACAAAAACATGGATAGTTTGTTCATTATCAGCGGTTCCAATAGAATAAAAATTGTACATTCCGCCGCCGCCGTAAACGGATGAATTGACCAGCATAAAAATCGCGTCGCAAGGCACATTCCACACGGCGTCGCGAATGGATTTCATATCGGAAGTCGTCAGATAACGCTCGGTGGCAAATGTGTAAAACCCTGAATTGAAGGCAGTATGTTGAAAAATTCCCTTTCCCGAAAGGTCTGTACCCTTGTCCGCCGATTCCACAAAAACAGCCGTCACATTGAAATCATCACGACGCCCGGCAAACGGCGGAATGACAAATAATGAATCTGTAAAGCGCTTAGCATCAGCCATAAACTTGTCTTTTTCTGCCGCCGTATAACCTTCTGCCACAAAAACCAAATCCACTTTCTCGTGCGGCTTACCCTTTGACTGTATGATTTCTATTTGATTATCAGCCAGTTTCCCCCTGTCTATAAAAATACTTTTCGGGTCAATATCAAGTCGCATCAACGTATCGAACGCGCCGCTGTCCCTGTTTCGCGCCAGCAATTTGATTTCGACGGTATCTTTCGGAAACGGCATCACGACGCTGTTTGTCCACGATTGCGTCTCTGTTTTCGCCTGTTCGGTAGCGCGCCATTCCTCAAACAACGTATTGAAACCCCTTGAATAGATGCGTTTTCCACTCGCCTTATCGCTGGCGGTCAGCATATATCCGCCAAACTCAAACGGATCAATCAAATTTTTCCGGGGACCACTCCACACAGGCTCTTCCCGCAACTGTATCAACGCAGCCGCCTGAAAATCAACGTTTCCGCTCAATGCAAAATCAATTCGCAATTGTTTATCCGTAAAATACTGATTATAAACATCCTGTGCCTTGAGAACAACGCTACTGAAAAATACCAATAAAAAAACTAAAACTCTCATAATAAATTATTTAATTTGAAGATTTGAAGATTTGAAGATTGCACCTCACCCCCTGCCCCTCTCCACAAGAGAGGGGAGAGTCCCCCTCCTTCGGAGGGGTTAGGGGAGGCTTTTTCGTGTTTCCGCTCATACTCCAATAACTACACTCTAAACTCTATACTCTAAACACCAATTGTCAATTATCAATTGTCAATTGTCAATTGAAAAAAGTCCGCGTCCCGCCAAGCCGGAAACTTCGTCCGAATCCGCTCCAATTCTTCCCAATCCAACGAAAAAGTATCCGTTTTTTCTTCCGTTCCCAAATCCAGCAACAACTCGCCTTTGGGTGAAAAAACGAATGTTCCGCCTGTGTAATGAACATTGTTACCATCTGAACCTGTGCGGTTTACGCCTATTGCATAACACAAGTTTTCTATCGCCCGCGCACGCAGCAACGCCTCCCAAGCCGCCCTCCGCGAGTGAGGCCAGTTTGCCACAAAAACAAGCGTATCATACGCATTATCAACGTTTCTGCACCAAACGGGAAAACGCAAATCGTAACAAACCATTAAGCAAATTTTCCAGCCTTTATAAGTGACAATCAGACGATTATTCCCTTTTGAAAAATGCCGGTCTTCGCCCGAAATACTGAATAAATGCCGTTTATCGTAGTAATACGCTTCACCTGAAGGAGTTATGAAAAATGCCCGATTGTAAAACCGTCCGTTTTCCGTGGCAATAAAACTGCCCGCAATGGCAAAATCAAAGTCGCTTGCATATTTTTTAATCGCTGTAATAGTTTTATCATCAATGGTTTCCGCTAAATTTTCAGGGAACAGCGTAAACCCCGTTGAGAACATTTCCGGCAAAATCGCCACATCGGTTTTTCCCCGCAAATTTTGCAGTAAATCGCCTGCATGGCGGATATTTGCAGCAATATCTTCCCAAACAATATCCGACTGTACCAAACTTATTCGCAACTTTTCCATATTTTTTATGCTACAAAATTTTTCCTGTGATACCCTTTAATTCCTTCATACATAGCGCGAATGGCGGCAATTTCTTCATCTGTATTTCCTGTCGGCATAACCGCCGCCAAAATGCCCATTTCCTTCTTTCCATAGTCAATATACGCCACCTGAATCGGTACACACGCCTTCAGCGCAATGTAGTAAAAGCCTTTTTTCCAGTTATTTACCTGTTTGCGAGTGCCTTCCGGAGCGATTGCCACGTGAAAAACGTCGTGTTTCGCAAATTCTTCCGCTATCTGTTCCGTCACGGACGACGACTTGCTACGGTCTATTGGAATGCCTCCCATACTCTTGAAAATCAGATTGAAAGGAAAGAAAAACCATTCCTTTTTCAT